>NZ_JAAKNE010000008.1:0-62756 GCF_049170755.1 Aeromonas sp. 604176 | reverse complement strand
CCTTCGTGCTCGGTGATGGAGCAGAAGGAGCAGCCGCCAAAGCAGCCGCGCATGATGTTGACCGAGGTCTTGATCATCTCGAAGGCCGGGATCTTCTCGTTGCCATAGGCCGGATGCGGCACCCGCTGGTAGGGCAGGCCGAATACGCCGTCCATCTCCTCGGTTTCCAGCGGGAAGGCGGGCGGGTTGACCCAGACGATGCGATCGCCGTGAGCTTGCGACAGAGCGCGGGCGCAGCCGGGGTTGGTCTCGTGGTGCAGAATGCGCGAGGCGTGGGCGTAGAGCACCTTGTCCTCTTTCACCCGCTCGAACGCCGGCAACTTCACATAGGTTTTTTCCCACGGCTTGGGTTTGGGCGGCTGCACCAGCACGGGTTGGGCTTCCTGCGCGGCAGGCGCCGCGTCGCTGGCATCATCCGAGCATGGGGCCCCTTCCATATAGGGGTTCATGATGGGATCGATACGGCCAATCTGGTCGAGCTTGCTCGAATCCACCCCTTTCCAGCCCGGCAGCGGCTCCTTGCGGATAACGGCGGTGCCGCGAATATCCTGCATGGTGTCGATGGTCTCCCCCGCTGCGATGCGGTGGGCCACCTCCACCAGCGGCCGCTCGGCGTTGCCGTAGATGAGGATATCGGCCTTGGCATCAAGCAGGATGGAGCGGCGGATGGTCTCGGACCAGTAGTCGTAGTGGGCGATACGGCGCAGGGATGCCTCGATGCCGCCAATGACCACCGGCACCTCCTTGAAGGCCTCCTTGCAGCGCTGGGTATAGACCAGAGTGGCGCGATCCGGCCGCTTGCCACCCACATCCCCCGGGGTGTAGGCGTCGTCGTGGCGCAGCTTCTTGTCGGAGGTGTAGCGGTTGATCATGGAGTCCATGTTGCCCGCGGTCACCCCGAAGAAGAGGTTCGGTTTGCCCAGACGCATAAAGTCATCCTTCGATGACCAGTCCGGCTGGGCGATGATGCCGACCCGAAAGCCCTGCGCCTCCAGCATGCGGCCGATGACCGCCATGCCGAAGCTCGGGTGATCCACGTAGGCATCCCCCGTCACCAGAATGACGTCGCAGCTGTCCCAACCGAGCTTGTCCATCTCTTTGCGGGACATGGGCAGGAAGGGCGCCGTGCCGTAGCACTCGGCCCAATAGCGGGGATAGGAGAAAAGGTTGGGTACCGGCTGCATTTTGAACACCTGGAAAAATTCGGGTCGCGCATTATACCGATTGCGGCCAAGGGGAGCGATGGCTTTTTGTCCCCAGCATTCGCGTGGGAAAAGGCGCTTTGCCATCCAACATCCGCATCACGCCACCACAAACAAGCACGCCCGCAGGATGAGTGCGGGCGATCTTTGACTGCAACTGCCGCACGGTGAGCCGGGCCAATGCGGGGGGCTCACCGCCTGAATGGTTACTGACTCAGATCCTTGTCGATCCAGTATTTGGAGCCGGAGATGTTGGCATCGAACAGCAATCCCTTCTCGCCGATTTGGTAGATGGCCATGCCACCGTTGTATTTGGCGGTCAGCTCGGCGCTCTCCTTGCCAGCTACCACACCCACTTCTGAGGTGGCCTCCCACCCCTGGGTCACGAAGGCATCGAATCTGGCCTTGTCTTCAAACAGGATCACCTGCTGATAGAACTTGCCACCGATACCGGCCGCCAGCCCCGCGCCAAACATCTTCATATAGGTGTGTTTGCCACTCTTGCGATTGATGGCCACCCCGGCGCCCTGATTGGTATGCAGCATCAGGGAGAACTTGCGCGAATCGAATACTGCGTAGCCATACGCCTTGTCAAACAGCAACTTGGCTGAAGGCTGTTCATTGAACAGGCGCACCAGTGCCGTGTCGGCCATGGTGTTGAGCGCCACCCGCGCCTCTTGCGGGGTTTTGGGCTCCAACATCTCGTCGAGCTTCTTGTCGGCTACCTTCAGCCACTCCTTGCCGGTGGCGATGCTCTTGTCGGTCCAGACCCCGGCGGTGTTGAACGCCTCTTCACCCCAGGCAGAGATGGAGGCCCAGCTCTTTTTGGAGAAGTCGCTGACGTCCTGCCATACCTCCTTGCCAGTCTCACTCACGGCGGTGCCGAGATCGGCGGCGGCAGCCTTCAGTTTCTCCCAGTCGGCATGGCTGGGTGACACCACCAACGTCAGTGACAGGGCCAGCAACCAGTTACGCTTGTTCATTTTTTCACTCCCGTATTGTCGAGTGTCTGGGTTATCCTGCGATCCCCTACAACAGGCTACCCGGTGAAAACCACTCCCGCATTATCGGAAGGGGAATCCGGTTAAGCAATCATTGAGTCCTGTTTATCCCGCCAAAGCGCGACAGCCGTTAATAAAAAGGCTGCTCATCAGAGAGGAGCAGCCTTGTTGAACACTGTGAAACCGGACGGGCTTATTCGACCATCATCACCTTGCAGGTGTTGGTACTGCCGACGGTTTCCATCTTGTCACCGTGGGTCAGCAGTACCATGTCCCCGCTTTGCAGCAGCCCCTTATCCTTGAGCACGGCCAGCGCGTCGCGGCACACTTCGTAGACCGGTTTGGTCTCGTCACCGTCGAACAGCACCGGGGTCACACCACGGTAGAGGTTGGCCCAGGCCAGCGTCTTGTTGTGCGGCGACATGGCGAAGATCGGCAAACCGGAGCTGATACGGGACATCAGCAGCGGGGTGGTGCCCGATTCGGTCAGCGCCACGATCGCCTTGACCCCTTCCAGGTGGTTGGCCGCATACATGGTGGACATGGCAACCGCCTCTTCCACCGAGGTGAAGGTGTAGCTCATGCGGTGGTTGGAGACGTTCAGGCTCGGGTGCTTTTCGGCACCGACACAGACGCTCGCCATGGAGGTCACTGTCTCGATGGGGAACTGACCGGCTGCTGTTTCGGCAGAGAGCATCACCGCATCGGTACCATCCAGCACGGCGTTGGCGACGTCCATCACTTCGGCACGAGTCGGCAGCGGCGCGTTGATCATCGATTCCATCATCTGGGTGGCGGTGATCACCACACGGTTGAGACGACGGGAGTGACGGATCAGCTTCTTCTGTACACCAACCAGCTCGGGGTCACCGATCTCGACGCCCAGATCGCCACGGGCAACCATAACGGCATCAGAGCCGAGGATGATATCTTCCATCGCTTCGTCAGTGGCGACGGTCTCAGCGCGCTCGACCTTGGCCACGATCTTGGCATTGGAGCCAGCTTCGCGAGCCAGTTCGCGGGCGTAACGCAGATCATCACCGCAGCGCGGGAAGGAGACGGCCAGATAATCCACGTTCATCAGCGCGGCTGTCTTGATATCTTCCTTGTCTTTCTCGGTCAGGGCTGGTGCGGAGAGACCGCCCCCTTTCTTGTTGATGCCCTTGTTGTTGGAGAGCGGGCCCGCCACGGTCACAGTGGTATGGATGCGGGTGCCTTCCACGCTCTCGACTTTCAGTTGTACACGGCCATCGTCCAGCAGCAGGATGTCACCCGGCACCACATCATTTGGCAGGCTCTTGTAGTCGATACCAACCTGCTCCTGACAGCCTTCACCCTTGCCCAGGGCTGCATCCAGCACGAACTTGTCACCGATGGCGAGATAGATCTTGCCATCCTTGAAGGTGGATACACGGATTTTCGGGCCTTGCAGGTCACCCATGATGGCAACGTGGCGGCCGAGCTTGGCAGCAATGTCACGCACCTGATTGGCGCGCTGGATATGATCTTCAGGAGTGCCGTGAGAGAAGTTCATCCGCACCATGTCGGCACCAGCGCGGATAATCCCTTCGAGGATCCCTTCGCGGTCGGTGGCCGGACCAAGTGTGGTTACAATCTTTGTACGTCTAGGCATGAAAGACTCCAATATGAAGTTGAGATAACTTGAGATTCTGCCCCATCAAACCGATGGCTCGATGCACCCGCTTGCAAACCATCCGGGTGGTTTTTGTTATTAAGTTACAATACCACATCAAGACTACACCAAGGAGGGTGGCATAGACAGTCGGGGGCCAAAGCCCCCGACGATTCAGGAAGAGTGTGGTGTTTCAAAGCGGGATTCGCGCAATCCCTCTTTTACCTTCTTCAGGTTTTCACGAAATTTCATCCCCCGGCGCAGGGTAAATCCGGTTGCCAGCACATCCACCAGCGCCAGCTGCGCGATGCGGGAAGCCATCGGCATGTAGACATCGGTATCTTCCGGCACATCCATGGAGAGCACCAGGTTGCACTCGCGCGCCAGTGGGGAATCCTTGGCGGTCATGCCGATGACGGTGGCGTCGTTCTCGCGCGCCAGCGCGGCGATCTCGACCAGCGCCTTGGTGCGGCCGGTATGGGAGATCAGCACCACCACATCTCCTTCGCTGCTGTTGATGCAGCTCATGCGCATCATGACGATATCGTCAAAGCTCACCACCGGGATATTGAAGCGGAAGAACTTGTTCTGGGCATCGCGGGCAACGGCTGAGGAGGCGCCAAGACCAAAGAAGCTTATCTTCTTGGACTGGGTCAGGATATCGACACAGCGGTTGATGGCCGAGATATCCAGGCTGTTCTTGGCGGCATCCAGACAAGCCATGGTGGATTCGAAGATTTTGGCCGTGTAGGTATCGGGGCCGTCTTCTGCTTCCACATGACGATTGACGTAAGGAGTGCCATTGGCCAGGCTCTGGGCCAGATGGAGTTTGAAATCGGGGAAGCCTTTGGTATCGAGGCGACGGCAAAAACGGTTGACGGTCGGTTCACTGACGTCGGCCATTTTGGCCAGGGCGGCGATGCTGGAGTGGATGGCGGTCTGGGGAGACGCCAGGATCACCTCGGCAACCTTGCGTTCTGATTTACTGAAACTTTCCAGGTTGTTCGTAATTTTATCAAGGGTATTCATCATCACCACCAGACGTTTTTGTAATTTAGCTTCAGTGTCTTTGCACTAAATCTACGGCTAAGCAGGTTTCCAATCAAGCTGATGACTATACAAGACAAGCGGTTATCGCAACTAACGCCTGCCGTACAAAGTATGACTCATCTCTAATTATTTCGTACTTTTCGTTACAAAACGTCACCTCGCTGTGAAACCGCTTACAAATGTTGCAAAGCAACAACACTGTGAGCAGGCGCACGTTTGTATCGATCCGGCGGGTGAGTGAGCCTGAGCTCGGATAGAATGGGCCGTCATAATCCAACAATAATGTCGGGACACCACAGTCGTCCCCATCCTGTAACGAAGGAGTTGTTATGCAGCATACCCATGCGCTGGTCGGCGATGTCGGCGGTACCAATGCGCGTCTGGCCCTGTGTGAGCTGGCCACCGGTACTATCTCTCAGGCAAAGACCTACTCAGGTCTGGCCCATCCCAGCCTTGAAGCCGTGGTTCGCCTCTATCTGGAGGAACACAAGGTCGAGGTGGCTGAAGCCTGCATCGCCATCGCCTGCCCCATCAATGGTGACTGGGTCGCCATGACCAACCACAGCTGGGAGTTCTCCATCAGCGAGATGCAGAACAATCTCGGGCTGGCACGCCTGCAAGTAATCAACGACTTTACCGCGGTCTCGATGGCGGTACCGGTATTGGCCGAATCGGATCGCATCCAGCTGGGCGGCGCCGCACCGGTGGCTGGCAAACCCATCGCTATCTATGGAGCGGGCACCGGCCTTGGGGTTGCGCATCTGGTCAAGGCGGGCGATCAGTGGTTGAGCCTGCCGGGCGAAGGGGGTCATGTGGATTTTGCCGCCAACACCGAAGAGGAAGATGCGGTGCTGCAGGTGATGCGTGGCGAACTGGGCCATGTCTCGGCCGAGCGTTTCTTATCCGGCCCGGGCCTGGTCAATCTCTATCGCGGGCTGGTGAAATCCGATGGTCGTGAGCCGGAGCCGTTCGCCCCTAAAGACATTACCGAACGTGCGCTGGCGGGCGAGTGTCTGGATTGCCGCCGCACCCTGAGCCTGTTCTGCGTGCTGATGGGCCGCTTTGCCGGCAACCTGGCGCTCAATATGGGTACCTTTGGCGGCGTCTATATCGCAGGGGGCATAGTGCCGCGCTTCCAGGAGTTCTTCACCAGTTCCGGTTTCCGGGTTGCCTTTGAAGACAAGGGCCGTTTCAAATCCTACCTCAAGGATATTCCGGTATTCCTGATCACCCATGAAGGGCCTGGCCTGCTCGGCGCTGGCGCTTACCTGCGCCAGTCGATGGGGATTACCATCTGATTGTAAGGTGGAGTGAAACTGAAACATCCGTGGTTCAGCATCGATTCAGTGTGGATGGCATATAGTAATGGCACGTAACCAAGAGGGTTGTACTTCACAAGGAGTGGAAAGCGACTCTCATCCGCTGGATACGTTTGTCACCTGACAAGCCTGAACTGTTTCAACCGGCCTTTTGGCCGGTTTTTTTTATCTCTGTGCCCCGAAATTACTGGGACAACGCCTTCAGCTGTGCCTTGTCGGGCGGGTTGTTCCAGTCGATGGGGCCGTGGGTAAAGCGGTACTGCAGCCGTGGCAGGCTGGTCTCCAGCCACTCTTCCCTAAAGTAGGCATACCCATGATTCCAGTCAGGATCATTGGCCCAACCAGTTTGCAGGAAGTAGAGGCGAGTGCCCTGCCCTTCCGGCACAAAGCGCAGACAAACCTGAGTCTTCTGCTGACGAATATGGGGCAGACTGGGCGGAAAATTCCAGCTAAAGCTGAGCAAATCATAGGGCATGACAGCCATGACCCTGCACCCTTCACTGCCCCGTTCACCCAGTGGAGCATCCGGCCTGAAGTAGATTTCGAAGGGGCCATTCGGTTCGGCTACCATCAAACACTCGGGAGCCAGAAAACTGCGCAGACCACTCTCTGTCGTCCAGGCGTGCCACACGTCATCGATATGAGCCGGAACAAAAATGTTGCCTTCAATCTGTTTATTGTCCATAAATCAACAATCCTCACGCCATCCATACAGGGGACTTCGGCAGTATAGCCCCATGACAAATGTATTGGACAGCCCTTAATCACACCCTTGTCATTTGCCCCAGATAACCTTGCCCGCGTGCAACAGGGAACAGTGACCGCCCTTGGGAGAGCATGATGATCAGGCGCATGGAAGAACGTGATATCACCCCGCTGGCCAAGCTGTTTTTACAAGGCCGCAGACAAACCTTTCACTGGGTAGACCCCTCCCTGTTTCACCTGGATGACTTTATCGAGCAGACCCGGGGAGAAGAGATATGGGTGGCTGAGCGAGGGGGGACGCTCTGCGGATTTATCGCCGTATGGCAACCCGATCACTTTGTGCATCATTTGTACGTTGCGAGCGACTGGCATGGTCAGGGGATTGGGCGAGCGCTGCTCGAACATGGTCTGGCAAATAATCCCCGCACGGCATCACTCAAGGTGGCAACCCGCAATACGGCGGCCGTGGCCTTCTATCATCGGCTTGGCTGGCAGCATGGCGACGAGACCGGGTACTGCGAGCTCACCGGTTCCTGGTGCAAGCTGTGTCGTGAGTAGACAACAGCTCTCCAGACTGTCATGCATGGGCCCGTAAAGGGAAAATATCGATCCGGGATTGCATGGCAGAATATGAGAACACCACGACCCCCGTTGCGCGCGTGATCGCGACCACCGCTCGCACCGAGGATCCCCCGCAGGGCGTATGTGCTCTCTAGACCCGAAACAGCTTGAGCAGGGTATCGAGCTGACCGGAGAGCTGGCGCAAATCGCTGCTGGCTTCAGCCACTTGCACCACCCTGGCCGCGCTCTCGCTATTAAGGGTGGCAATCCGGTTCACGCTATGGCTCACCGCCTCTGCTACCGAGTGTTGCTCTTCCGAGGCTTGGGCAATATACATGTTCATCTCGCGGATCAGACTGACCTGGTTTTTAATTTTCTCCACCGATACCTGTACATCGGCGGCTTCGGCTCCCGCACGAGAGGCCTGCTCCTGGCTCAACTGCATCCCGGCACCGACATTCTGGGTCGCCTGTTGCAGCCGTTTGATGCTGGCACTGATCTCTTCGGTCGACTGACGAGTGCGCCCCGAGAGGGTTCGCACTTCATCGGCCACCACCGCAAAACCTCGCCCCTGATCCCCAGCCCTCGCCGCCTCGATGGCGGCATTGAGCGCCAGCAGATTGGTCTGCTCGGCAATACCATTGATCACTTCGATAATATTGCCGATGCTGCTGCTCTCGGTAGAGAGGGAGCGCATCAGCCCCGCCACCCGTTCCACCTCTCCCACCAGCTGATGAATCGCCTGATTGGCATGACCGGCCAGATTGTAGCCCTGCTCGACATAAAGGTTGGCCTCATCGGTCGCCGTAGCAGTCTTCACTGCATTACCTGCCACCTCCTGCACCGCCTGGCTCATCTCGGTAATGGCAGTCGCGACCTGATCCAGCTCCAGTTGCTGGGCATCACTGGCGCCCCGAGTATCCGCCGCAAGGGTGTCACAACGTTCCGCGGTCTGCAGCACGCCAGCAGAGAGCTCGTTGATTTCGGCCACCATCTCCTGAAGCTTGGCAATAAAGTGATTGATGTTGGTGGCCAGCGCGCCCATCTCATCCTGACGGAGGATCTTGAGACGCCGGGTCAGATCCCCCTCTCCCCTGGCCAAATCGAACACCGCCAGATTCATCTGATGAAGTGGTCTCAGCACATTGCGATGAATGAGTACCATCAACAAGGCAATGATACAGATATCAAGTACCAGGATCTGCCAGACAGTGGTGATCAACTGCTGGCGCAAGTTGGCCTGAATGGCCGCATCACTGGTTTCGACCAGCAATCTGGCCACGGTATTTTTCTGGCCGCTGTCGTCGTAGACCAGATCATACCCCCCATAGGCCGCCGTATCGGCGGGTATGGCCGCTACAGGGGAAATAGTGCCCGCTGCATCGCGGGCAAACCCGGCCACCAGCTTCTCCTTGTTGACCACCAGCAGTGTGCTGAGCATATCGGCCGCCAGCTCGGATTTGAGCGATGCCTCGATAAAGGCCGACTCATAATTCCACAAAGGGCCAGGTAAGGAGAGCTGCAGTCGCTTGATCGCCTGCTCGACCAGCTGAGCCTGTTTGCTGTAGCTCTCTTCCCTCACCGAGCTGTAGTTATAACCACCAAACAGTACCAATAGCAGACTCACCGAGAGGGAAGTCAGTACGGCAATCCTGAACTTCAGACTTTTCCAATCCATGACTTCCTCCCGGTATTAACGGCAGCAGGAACAGTACAACTTACTGGTACTTGGCGTTGATTTTCTCGATGGTGCCGTCGGCTTTCATGGCTGCCAGAACCTCGTTGAGCTTGTTGATGAGTTCATCGGGCGTATCCTTGTTAAACGCCAAACTCATCTGGGTTTCCTTGAACACGAAGACCGGCTTGGGTGAGGCCACCTTCTCCTTGCTGGCCAGATAAGGCGCCAGATACTGGCCGGTTGCCCAGAGATCGATACGACCGGCCTCCAGTTTTTTCACGTTGGCGGTGTCATTGGCTGCCAGCTGCAACTTGGCAAATCCCTGTGCCTTGAGATACTCGGCTGCCGCATCACCGTTGTAGCCCCCCACCGAATACTGCTTGGCCTCTTCCAGTGAAGAGACTGTGATATTGGCCGTCGAGCTGGAGAAGAACACCCAGTTGTTATTGACCAGCGGCCCCACCCATTTAAACAGCGCCTCACGCTCCGGGGTACGAGTCGTGGAGTAGAGTGCGGTGTTGGGAGTGCTGAGGGTATCTTCATACGCCCGCTTCCAGGGCATCAGGGTCAGCTTGTATTCGACGCCGGCACGCTTGAGCAGCTCTTCGACCACCTCGGTCGATAGCCCGACAATCTTGCCCCCCTCCCCCTGCATGTTGAACGGAGGGTAATCCTCGGTCATCACGTTCAGTGGCGCAGCCTGAACCGCGCTTATCGCCATCATGGAAGAGACTGAAAAAATTGCACTTTTCCACAGCAGTTGATAGTTCATTGCAACCTCGCTTTGCTTGCCATTCATCCCTGAACATCCGCCGTTACCGATGGCGGTGCACATCTGACCCGCAGGGGTCATGCCGGCTTTCACGGCTCGCCGCCCACCCATGTGCAGCAGCAAACAGATCCAGATTTTGCCAGTGCGCAACGAAACGCAATCGGCGGGGGAGGCTCACGACAAATCGAGGTGGAAACATGCCAGGGCAGCATGAGGGGAGTGTGGAGGGGGCGGATAAACCTCTGCCATACAACAGCGCTGTGGCGAAGCAGAAGCGCATCGTTTAATGACCAGGGTCTGGGAGAGAAATGATAGAAAACGCCAACATCCATTTTCCCATACTGCTCGAGGAGACCTCAGAGCCAAACCTGTCCTTTAGCTAAGGTCACGAAAAGAGATACGTCAAATGAGAATGCTAACCCCCTCATCTGCTTCCAAATTAGATTCCAGACGAGCTCCGCCGAGCAGAAAAGTGGCGCGAGATACCCGAAAAAGAGAAGGCCACCGCGAGGTGGCCTTCTCCAAATCAACAATCAACGTCTGGTGGAACTCAGTCCTTGGCCGCGTCCATCACACCCTCTTCGGAGTGCGCAGGCAGGATCAGGTTGAGCAGGATGGCGGCAACGGAGGCCAGGCCAACACCGGCCAGCGCGAAGTCGCCAATCTTCATCTCCAGCGCACCGACACCGACGGTCAGAGTCACGGCGACGATGGCGATATTGCGTGACAGTCCCAGATCCACCTTGGATTCCACCAGCGTCTTGAGACCGATGGCAGCGATGGATCCGAACAGCAGCAGCATGATACCGCCCATCACCGGCATCGGGATGGAGGTGAGCAGCGCATTGAACTTGCCGAAGAAGGCCAGAATGATGGCAAACACCGCAGCCCAGGTCATGGTGACCGGATTGAAGTTGCGAGTGATCATCACGGCACCGGTCACTTCGGCGTAGGTGGTCACGGGTGGGCCACCGATGAAACCGGCGAAGCAGACGCCGATGCCGTCACCGGCCAGCGTACGGTGCAAACCCGGATCCTTGGTGTAATCCTTGCCAGTCACGCCACCAATCGCCAACACGCCACCGATATGCTCGATACAGGGGGCGATGGCTACCGGCAACATGAACAACGCAGCAGCCCAGTTGATCTCCGGGGTTTCGAAGTGGGGCAGCGCCAACCAGGGGGCGTTCACCATGCCATCGAAACTCACCTGGCCCATGAAGACCGCCGAGACATAACCGGCAATCACGCCGCACAGGATGGGGATCAGCTTGATCCACCCCTTGCAGAACACAGCTGCAATCAGGGTGACCGCCAGCGAGATACCGGCCAGCGTCAGCGCAGTCCCCGCAGGAACCACCTGCTCACTACCGGCGCGGCCCATCGCCATGTTGCAGGCAACCTGCGCCACAGAAAGACCGATCACCATGATCACCGGGCCAATCACCACCGGGGGCAGCAATTTGTGCACAAAACCCATCCCTTTTGCCCGGATCAGCGCAGCCAGAATGAAATACATGAAACCGGCGGCAAACAGGCCAAACATGGTGGATGGCAATCCCCAGGTCTGGGTGGCGTAGATGATGGGAGCGATAAAGGCAAAGCTGGAACCGAGGAAAATCGGTACCTGGCGGCGGGTGCAGAGCTGGAACAACAGGGTGCCCACACCGGCGCCAAGCAGGGCCATGGAGGGGTTCAGTCCGGTGAGCAGGGGCACCAGAACCATGGCACCGAAGGCGACAAACAGGATTTGCAGCCCGGCGACACTTTGCTTGACTAAGGAAAACATGGATGTCCTTAATTTTTTGATAACTGATGGGGATATTTATCACTTTTCAGTTATCACAAGACTTTTCCAAGGCACAAAATGAACACAAATGCGTCACTTGTTACCTTTTACTGCTTGGGAAGGGCATGAAACTGGCTTTTTAGGCGGGATTCGTTGCTACAAGCATCGAGTATGCGATTTTACGCATTATTGTGACGAACGCCAATCGTTTTTCCATCATGTTTATTGTGTTCATAGTCAAAAATGCCGCCGCTTGGGGGCGCTCTATACTGGATCCTGTGAATCAAGATGGACAAGGAGTCCCCATGTCACAGCCCTCATTCAAGGCCAGCCAGCGCAGATTGCTTATTGGCTCGGCCATCGCACTCGCCCTGTTTGCGAACCCGTTCAGTTATGATTTCGCCCACAATGAGTGGCAAATGAATCAGGCCTATGCCAAGTCCTGCTTTATCGCCGGCACTCGCATCACGATGGCCGATGGCTCCACCCGCCCCATAGAGACGCTCAGGGTCGGTGAACGAGTGCTGGATCAACACGGCGGCAGTAACCGGATCCTGGCGGTCGAACGGGTCATACTGGGCAAACGCAGACTCTACGGGATCAATGATCTGCCCCCGTTCTTTACCGCAGAACACCCTCTGCTGACCACGCGGGGCTGGGCAGCCATCTCACCGGCCATGACACGAACCGAAAACCCGCAACTGGCAGTGCTGCCGCTATTTACCGGCATGCAGATAATGTGTCGCCCGGCACCTGTCATGGTGACGGGCAACCTGGCCCTGCAATCCCAGCCGGAATTACTGCTGGTTGAGTCACTCTGCTGGATCGAGGCGCCTCCCACTACCGCACTCTTCAATCTGCTGCTCGATGGCAGCCACAGCTACATCGCCAATGAGCTGATCGTTCACAACAAAGATGGCGATGGTGGCAGTGGGGGCAGCAGTGGTGGGGGCAGCAGCAGTGGTGGTGGCAACAGCGGCGGAGGCAGCAACAGCGGCGGAGGCAGCAACAGCGGCGGTGGCAGCAACAGCGGCGGAGGCAGCAACAGCGGCGGAGGCAGCAACAACGGCGGAGGCAGCAACAACGGCGGAGGCAGCGACAGCGGCGGTGGCAGCGATGGGGGCAGCGATGACAGTGGCGGCCAAGGCGAGCATGCCGGCGGAGAGCAGCATGGTGGAGGTGAACGGCATGCTGGTGGAGAAAAACATGCAGGGGGAGAACGCCATGGGGGTGGCCGCGGGTTTGGCAATGGCGTT
The DNA here is from genome assembly GCF_049170755.1 of Aeromonas sp. 604176. Classification (NCBI taxonomy): domain Bacteria; kingdom Pseudomonadati; phylum Pseudomonadota; class Gammaproteobacteria; order Aeromonadales; family Aeromonadaceae; genus Aeromonas; species Aeromonas sp. 604176. The sequence goes on along the minus strand of NZ_JAAKNE010000008.1, from coordinate 49,790 downwards.
GATGACAACGGTGTGGATGCCGTCGATGCCAACGGCAACAAGCTCAGAGGCGATGGCACCATCGATGACAACGGCGTAGATGCCGTCGATGCCAACGGCAACAAGCTCAGGGGGGATGGAACCATCGATGACAACGGTGTGGATGCTGTCGATGCCAACGGCAACAAACTAAGAGGTGATGGCACGGTCGATGACAACGGTGTGGATGCTGTCGATGCCAACGGCAACAAACTAAGAGGTGACGGCACGGTCGATGATCGCCAGCAAGTGCTTACCGATGAGCAGGAGCGGGTGCTGCTCAACAACGGTTTTCGCCAACAGGGGCAACCATGATGCGATATCTGTTACCACTCCTCCTGCTCGGCCTCACTGGCTGCGCCACGGTCGACACTCCGCCGCTTTACCATCAGATGGATAAGGCAGATGTTCAACTGGCCAATCAGGCCCTTGCCAAGGCGCTGGAAACCCGTACCAAAGGGCAGAGCCTCACCTGGTTCAATCCGGCTAATCGTCACTCGGGCAGCGTCACGCCGCTACGCACCTTCCGCCATGCCAGCGGGGAGTGGTGTCGCGACTATCGCGAGCAACTCTATATCGGCCAGGCCAGTCAGCAGTGGCAGGATACCGCCTGTCGCAATCAGCAAGGGCGCTGGCGACCATTGCGAACTTAGTGAATGCCACGGGGTAAACGAAAGGGGGTAGCAGCGCTACCCCCTTGTCATCTTTACCGACCCTTTATCGGGGCGGTGAATACGCGGTTATACCCGACGATAGGGCAGGTAAACCGGCTCCCACATGTGGTTGAGGATATGCTGCTGCAGATCCTGCCCGATCAGCGGGTGGGACGGATCCCGACGCACGATATCCTTGAGCACGGCGGTGGCCACATGCACCGAGATGTTGCGCAGTTCGCGAATACGCGGATAGACGGCTCCCTTGGCCAGATCCTCTTCGCTTACGCACTCGGCCAGCGCAAAGGCGGCGGTGGTGAAGATATCCGGGCTGATCTCGCGGATCTGGCTGACGATGGCCGCCAGACCTACACCGGGGAAGATAAAGACGTTGTTGCCCTGCCCCACCCGGAACTCCTGCCCCTCGTAGCTCACGTCCTTGAAGGGACTACCGGTCGCCACGATCGCCTTGCCCTTGCTCCAGCGGTAGATATCCTCCGGCAGCGCTTCACAGTTGGCGGTCGGGTTGGAGAGCGGGAACACCATGGGGCGCTCGCAATGCTGCAGCATCAGCTGGATGTGTTCTTCCTGGAAGGCACCGCCCGAGCCACTGGTACCCAGCAACACGGTAATGGGCACATGACGCAGTACATCGGCAAGATTGGCCTTGCCGGGCACCTCGGTGTCCCAGCCTGCCAGCAGCAGCCCCGGTTTGGCGTAACGACGCTTGTACTCGTCAAGTCCCTCGCGGTTGTCGCACACCAGCCCCTGGGTATCCAGGATGTAGATGCGATCCCGCGCGGCCTGCGGATCCATCCCCTCACGGATCATCCCCGCGCAGATCTGATCCGCGACACCAACCCCGCCAGCGCCAGCGCCATAGACCAGATAGTTCTGCTGGCCCAGGGTCTCCCCCTTGACCTTGACCGCGCCTATGATACCGGCCAGCACCACGGCACCGGTGCCCTGAATGTCATCGTTGAATGACGGCAGTGCCTGCTGGTAGCGGGCCAGATTGTTGAAGGCGTTGGATTTGCTGAAGTCTTCCCACTGCAGCACGGCGTTGGGGAAGTGACGCTTGACCCCCTGCACGAACTTGTCGATGAACTCTTCGTACTCCTTGCCACGAATACGCTTGTGGGGGCGGCCCAGATACATGGGATCATCGAGCAGTTTCTGGTTGTCGGTGCCCACATCCAGCGCGATGGGCATGCAGCAGGCGGGGTGAATACCGGCCCCAAGGGTATAGAGCGCCAGCTTGCCGATGGGGATCCCCATGCCACCAACACCCTGGTCGCCGATCCCCAGAATGCCCTGGCTGTCGGTGACGACTATGATGCGGATCGATTTGGCATCGAAGTGACGGGCCTGACTGCCCATATCATCTACGTTGTCCGGGGTGATGTAGAGGCCGCGCGGCTTCTGGAAGCGGTGGCTGAACTCCTGGCACGCCTTGCCCACGGTCGGGGTATAGATGTAGGGAGTCATCTCCTCCACATGGCGTGACAACAGGGCATAGAAGAGAGTCTCGTTGCGATCCTGCAGAGCACGCAGGTTCTGGTACTTCTCGATATCGCTGCAAGCGCTCTTGAACCCCTCATACACTCGCTCGAGCTGGGCTTCAAAGGTTTGTACCTGAGGCGGCAGCAAACCATCGAGATCAAAATCGGCCCGCTCCTGTTCGGTAAAGGCCGTGCCCTTGTTGAGGTATCGATTGTTAAGCAGATCAGTGCCGGTCAGTGCAACGGGGCGAAAATCCTCTCCCTGTGCATCTTTCCACAGCAGATATTGTCCGGTAGCCATAGTCATTCTCTTTGATTTACGTGAAATTGCCGTTCGGCAGGAGAGCAAGACTCATAATGAAATCAATCATATGACGTTTACTCGATCGGTTTTGTGAGCTTGGGCATACCCTGTGGCCAAAATCCGCTCATCTCGCTCCCCGAGTGATAAATATCCACGGAGAGGAATGAGACTCATGCTAGCATTGCGATCAATTCCGCAACGTTTCACCATGCCGCAGCCGGGAGTGACCTGATGCCCTCGACTTTTTCAGCCAGCTTTTGCCTCCTCTCGCCATGCGTCTGATACTGCTCCTTGCCCTGTCACAACTGCTTGCCTGCCAGTCAGCTCTCGCCGCACAAGGGAGAGAACTGAACATCATCGTGGGTGAATGGCCCCCTTTCGTCTCCGAGCAGTCAAAACAGCACGGTCCCGTGGCCCACCTTATCAGCGATCTGTTCAAGGAGGCGGGCTATGAGGTGAAGTTCCACTTCGCCCCCTGGGGCCGGGTCTATTCGCTGGCGGCCAACAGCCAGCTCTACGACGCCACCGCCGTCTGGATGCACAAACCGGAGCGGGAGCAGGATTTTCTGTTCAGCGAAGCGGTGCTGCAGGAGCAGTTTGTCTTCTTCTCCCTCAAATCACGGCAGCTGCAAGCCGAGCGCCTTGAGCAGATCATCGGCATGCGGTTGGGGGGCGATATCGCCTATAGCTACGGGCCAGATCTGGACAAGATGGTGGTCGATGGCAAGGTAACCCAACAGAAAGTCACCGACGTGAAACAGAATTTCGGCAAGCTGCTGCGCGGGCGGATCGACCTCTATCCGCAAGAGCTGCGAGTCGGTCTGGCCGAGTTGCAGAGCCAGCTCGACCCCGCCAGCGCGGCACTCATCACCCACAGTCAGACCCCTTTTCTGCGCAACGACAGCTTCGTGATGTTCCCGCGCAAAATGCCGGATTCAGCCAAACTGCGGGATCAGTTCAATCAGCAGTTGCAGCAGGCCATCGCCAGCGGACGTTATAAGCGCTACTTCGAACGGCTGGCCCGGGGGGGCTATTAACCTTGGCGAGGCAAAAACAGAGGGGATAAAACAACGGTGGCGGCCCTTTGTGGCCGCCACCTCTGTGATGCTTGTCAGCTGCTGGCATTAGCCGCTGATGCCCACTTCCAGCTTGAACGGCGTCTTGGCCTTGCTGCTCTCGGCCGCCCCCATCTGGTAGACCCGAATGGTATAAGTGCCCTTGGCGGGCAGGGTTGCCTCAAAGTTGTTCCCTTCCGTAGAGCCGATAAACATCGCCTCCCCCTTGCTGCCCGGCGGCAGAATATTGAAGTAGGGCTTGCCGGTCAGGATCACCACCATGCTCTGGCCCTTGTTGGCCGTCAGCTTGTAATCGAGGGTCTGGCTACCTTGAATGGTGCCGTTGATGGTTGCCCCTGACTCCCCCTTCTTGAACTGCACCTGCTGGGTCTTGATCCCGTCAGCCGCATGCGCCACGCCCGCAATACCACCGAATAGCGCAGATGCACATACCGCTGCCAGCCATGCTTTTCTCATCATTTGTCATCCCTTGTGTGAATGGAACCCCTGTTACTGTTGCTCAAGGTGGCCCAAAAAACCATCGCCGTTTGCGGCATCGCTCAATCAATTTGCCATCACGATCGACCCGCCATCAAAAGGGGCGCCGCAGCGCCCCTTCTCTTTACTCTTTGTCGACCATCAGCTTGATTTGCCCGCCTTGGGCTCATCGAGAGTGTGTTTCACCTCTTCATACCAGAGGTCGTGGTGCTCCTTGGCCCAGGTCTCGTCCACCTCGCCGGTCACCATCCCCTCCAGCGCCCCTTCCAGCTGGAACAGACCCATGTAGATATGGAAGATAAAGCCGCAGATAAGGATCAAGGCGCCTACGATATGGATAAAGCTGGCCCACTCCATCTGACGGCGCAGCTGGCCGAAGATGGGGAAGTCGAGGAACAGCCCGGTCGCCACGACGATGCCGCCAAACCAGATCAGTAGCCAGAAGATCGCCTTCTCGCCGCCGTTGGAGAAGCCCGCCGAGGGGTGACTTCCCTTGTGCTTACCGAGCATGCCGCCAAACTTCATGAACCACTGCACATCCACCATATTGACGATGTTGTGGCGGAACCACTTGATGAGTACCCCCATCAGGCAGAGGAAGAAGAGCGGCCCCATATAGTTGTGGAACACCTTGGCAAACCAGATCCAGTTCTCCCACACCCCGAGGCTCACCACCGGCTTGATGAAGTACTTGCCGTAGATGATGGCCAGCCCCGACCCGGAGAGGGTCAGGAACATGGCCGCCGTGGTCCAGTGCAGCGCCCGATCCAGCCGACTCCAGCGCTTGAGCTTGCGCCCGGTGCGCGGTTTGGAGAGCTTGGTCTGCCCCACCACCAGATACATCAGGCCACACATGGCGAGCGACCCGAAAATGGCGATGGCACCGAGCGGCGACACCCACTTGGTCTTCACCTCGAACCAGAGCTGACCCGGCACCGAGATAAGCACCCCGTGCTCCGGCGAGCGGGAGGTGGTCACCCCCTCCTGCCCATCCTTCACCGCACGCCAATAATCGGCGCCGGCAAAGCCGACCGCCTCTTTCTCGGCATCGGCGAAACTTGCGGTACTCACCAGCAGCAGGGCCGCAAACAGGGCCATTAGCCAGGTTTTCATGCCGCCCCTCCCTGCTTGTTCAGCTTGCTGGCATCGTGGAACAGCTCATCGCCATTACCCCAAGCCGCATCCTTGGCACCGCGATAGGCAACCCGCTCGCGGAAGATGTCGGAGATCACCTGCGCATCCCCCGCCAGCAGCGCCTTGGTGGAGCAGAGCTCGGCACACATCGGCAGCTTGCCTTCGGCGATGCGGTTGGCACCGTACTTCTGGCGCTCCGCTTCGCTGTGATCCTCTTCCGGGCCACCGGCGCAGAATGTGCACTTGTCCATCTTGCCCCGATCGCCAAAGGCGGCGGTCTTCGGGAACTGGGGCGCCCCGAACGGGCAGGCAAATAGGCAGTAGCCGCAACCGATGCAGAGATCCTTGTTGTGCAGCACTATGCCGTCGTCGGTGTGATAGAAGCAGTCGGCCGGGCAGACCGCCATGCAGGGGGCATCGGTGCAGTGCATGCAGGCGACCGAGATGGAGGTCTCCCCCGGTAGGCCGTCGTTGAGGGTCACCACCCGGCGGCGCTGGATGCCCCACTCCAGGGCATCGTCGTTCTCGTTCTTGCACGCCGTCACACAGCCGTTGCATTCGATGCAGCGCTTTGTGTCACACATGAATTTCATTCTGGCCATGGGATCAGGCTCCTACTTTGCGAAAACGGCACAGGGTGACCTTGGTCTCCTGCATCTGGGTGACCGGGTCATAACCATAGGTGGTGACTATGTTGACCGACTCCCCCAGCACATAGGGGTCAGACCCTTCCGGATACTTGGATCGCAGATCCTTGCCCTCGAAGTGGCCGCCGAAGTGGAACGGCATAAAGGCGAGCCCCGGTTTGACCCGCGGGGTCACCAGCGCCTTCACCTTGACCCGGCCCCCTTCCGGCCCCTCGACCCACACATCCTGACCGTCGCGCACGCCGACGTCATTGGCATCCGCTGGGTTCATCTCGACGAACATCTCCTGCTGCAATTCAGCCAGCCAGGGGTTGGAGCGGGTCTCGTCGCCGCCCCCCTCGTATTCGACCAGACGGCCGGAGGTGAGGATGATGGGGAACTCCTTGCTGACATCCTTCTCCTGCACCGAGGCGTACTGGGTCGGCAAGCGCCACAGGCTCTTCGAATCAGGCCAGGTGGCGTAGTCGGCCAGCAAGTCGCGGCGCGGGGTGTAGAGCGGCTCGCGGTGCTTGGGCACCTGATCCGGGAAGGTCCACACCACGCAGCGCGCCTTGGCGTTGCCGTAAGGGACGAAGCCGTGCTTGATGGCGACCCGCTGGATACCGCCGGAGAGATCGGTCTTCCAGTTCTTGCCCTCGGCCTCTTTCTTCTCGGCCTCGGTCAGCTCATCCCACCAGCCGAGCTGTTTCATCAAGTCGGCGGTGATCTCGGGATAACCGTCTTCCACCTCGCTCCCTTTCGGCCAGGAGTCTTCGGCGAGCAGCGAGACGCCCTGATACTCGATGCCGAAGCGGGCGCGGAAACCGCCACCCCCTTCCGAGACCGGAATACTGGTGTCGTAGAGGATATGGCTGCCGGGGTGCTTCATCTCAGGGGTGCCCCAGCAGGGCCAGGGCAGACCATACACTTCGCCGCTGACCGGGCCGCCTTCGGCCTTGAGGTTGGTCTTGTGGAAGGTGTGCCAGTTCTGCTGGTGTGCCTTGAGCCGCTCCGGGCTCTGGCCGGTGTAGCCCACGCTCCACATACCGCGGTTGTATTCACGGGTGATGTCTTCCAGCAGTGGCTGGTTGTTCTCCACCTTGATGTGTTTGAACAGCTGGTCGGCAAAGCCGAGCTTCTTGCTCAGGAGATACATGATCTCGTGGTCGACCTTGGATTCGAACAGGGGCTCAATCACCTTGTCGCGCCACTGCATGGAGCGGTTGGTGGCGGTGACGGAACCATAGGTCTCGAACTGGGTGGTGGCCGGCAGCAGGTAGACGCCGTCGGTGCGATCGTTCATCACCGAGGCGACGGTGGGATACGGGTCGACAATCACCATCATGTCGAGCTTTTGCATCGCCTTCTTCATCTCGGGGCCGCGGGTCTGGGAGTTGACCGCATGACCCCAGTAGAACATGGCGCGGATGTTGGAGCCCTGCTCGATCAGATCGGCATTCTCCAGCACCCCGTCCACCCAGCGGGAGACCGGAATGCCGTTGTTGTTCATCGGCAGCTTGCCGTTGTAGGCCTTGTTGTCGAAGCGCGCCTTGATCCACTCGTAATCGACATCCCACACCCGGGCCCAGTGCTTCCAGGAGCCCTCTTCCAGCCCGTAGTAACCGGGCAGAGAGTCGGAGGTGACGCCAAAGTCGGTGGCACCCTGCACGTTGTCGTGGCCACGGAAGATGTTGGTGCCCGCCCCGCTCTTGCCCACGTTGCCGAGGGCCAGTTCGAGGATGCAGTAAGCGCGGGTGTTGTTGTTGCCGGTGGTGTGCTGGGTGCCGCCCATGCACCAGACCACGCAGCCGGGGCGGTTGTCGGCCAGCAGCTTGGCTGCGCCATAGACCTGCTGTTCGTTGAGGCCGGTTACCCGCTCAACTTCCGCCGGGGTCCAGCGCGCCACCTCTTTTTGCACCTCGTCCATGCCATAGACGCGGGTACGGATAAACTCCTTGTCTTCCCAGCCGTTCTTGAAGATGTGCCAGAGCATGCCCCAGATAAAGGCGACGTCGGTGCCCGGACGCAGGGAGAGGTACATGTCCGCCTTGGCGGCGGTGCGGGTGCGGCGCGGGTCGACCACCAGGATCTTGCAACCGTTGCGCTCTTTCGCCAGCAGGATGTGCTGCATGGCGACCGGGTGGGCCTCCGCCGGGTTGGAGCCGATAAACATGATCGACTTGCTGTTGTGCATGTCGTTCAGGCTGTTGGTCATGGCGCCGTAGCCCCAGGTATTGGCTACGCCAGCAACCGTGGTGGAGTGGCAGATGCGCGCCTGGTGATCCACGTTGTTGGTGCCCCACAGGGAGGCCATCTTGCGAAACAGGTAGGCCTGCTCGTTGGAGTGCTTGGCAGAGCCGAGCCAGTAGACGCTGTCGGGGCCGGACTCCTTGCGCAGGCGCAGCACCTCGTTGCCCACCTCTTCGATGGCCTGATCCCAGCTGATGCGCTGCCACTTGCCGCCCACCAGCTTCATCGGGTACTTGAGGCGACGCTCACCGTGACCGTGCTCGCGCAGGGCCGCCCCCTTGGCGCAGTGACCGCCAAGGTTGAAGGGGTGATCAAAGGCCGGCTCCTGACCGGTCCAGACGCCGTTTTGCACCTCGGCATAAACGCCGCAGCCCACCGAGCAGTGGGAGCAGATGGTGCGCTTCACCTCGACCGGCACCTCGGCCGCCACTGTTTTGGCCTCGGCCCGCTGCATCATGGCTGGCGCCAGCCAACCGGCGGCCACGGCGCCACCGGCCACCAGACCCGAGTTGACCATAAAGGCGCGACGGGTCAGCCCCTGACCGCGAACAGTATCATTGCCCTGCTCGCCCGCGCGGGGCTGCTCGGCACGTTTTGTCAGTTTCATGAATTCTCCTTCACTGATCCGGCTCAGTCAGTGCCGCGCAGGGTGCGATAAAAGTCGTGAACATGGGGGGTCTCCCTATAGCCCTGATCAGGCTTGGTATCGTGGGTCAGCGCCTCTTTGCTCACCACCCGACCGGCAGCACCGGCCAGCACGCCTATGGTGGCGACCACGCCAACTCCCTTGATCAGATTGCGGCGAGACGGGTCTTTCAGCTTTTCATCGCTCATTCTTGTGACCTCTGTTGTTGTTCTTGCCGGCGCCTGCGCGCCAGCTTCGCGTCCAATGGGATATCTCGTCTGCTCGTCTTGTTGTGGGTGGATAAGGGCGTTCAGCCCGTCACCACGCAGGCGCCAAACGGCAGGCGCAATTCGTTTTCCAGCTTGAAGAAATCTTCGGCAAGGGCCCCGACCGCCCGGTAGAAGCTGCCCCCTTTCGCCTGTTGTTGATCGCGGCAGCAGGCGAGTACCCAGGGGGCAAGGTGGCGTTCATAGAAGCGGTTGCGCTCCGGGTGCTGCTCGGCAATCAGTACCGCCATCACCTCGCAGAGGGCGGCCAGATGATCTTCCGGCTCGCACACTCCGCTCTGGCGCTCGAAGCCGAGGGACTGCAGATCTGCGCGCAGTACCGCCAGCGGCAGCTCCATCAAAGAGCCGGTGAGATACCAAGAGGCAAACGGCACAATCTCCCCGCGCCCCAGCCCGATAAAGAGATCCTGATACTCCTCGGCAAGCTCGTTTTCGTGGTGGCTGCTGGCCGCCAGCTGCACCAGCCCCAGCCCTCTGGCAAAGGGGCCCGGCATCGGCTGCAACCCTTGCAGCCAGGCGAGCTGTTCACCACGGGGGGCGGCGCGCCAGAGGCTTGCCAGCAGGGCGTAGAGATCGACGCTGCTCTGTTCCAGTTCGGTCATGGTCAGTTCGCCAGCCTTTTCGTTATGTTGTTCATTCATCACTGCCCCCTCATACCTTGAGCTGGGAGACGGGATCCGCCGCCAGCGCCGCAAACACATCCTTGACCCGGCACTCCTCGCACATCAGCAACCGCTGGGCGGCCTCGTTCTGGAAGTGGGAGTGACCGGCCAGTTTTTGCTGGATACGGCGGATCATCGAGGCAGGCGCGAACGGCTTGGCGCAGCGAATGCAGCAGGCAGCCTCTTCGGCTTTCAGGCTCTGCACGGCGCGGCGCGCCTCGGGCACCGGCTGCAGGCGGGGCGTGAGCACGATGGCCTGCTCGGGGCACGCCTTTTCGCACATGCCGCACTGGATGCAATCCTGCTCGATAAAGTTGAGGCCGGGGACATGACCCACCGCATGCAGGGCGCGACTCGGGCAGACCGCCACGCAGCCCATGCAGAGGGTGCAGTCTGCGTCTTTCAGCTCCACGCTGCCGTATGGAGCGCCATGAGGCACCGCCAGCGGCTCGCGGCTCCCCTCGTTGGCCTGCCAGAGGACATCGAAGGCGGCAAACAGGTTCTCCCGTTTGTCTCCTTTCAGCGGCTTATCCAGCAGGGCAACGGTTGGCTGGCCGGAAACAGGCTCACCAGCATCTGCGTCAAACAGAGCAATACGATTGGCAGCAAGGCCGGCGCCCGCCAACAGCACGGCGGCGCTCGCCAGCTCCCGCTCAACCAATGCCCGCACACTTGCGGGAGCATCATCACCGAGCGCAATGCACACCGCACTGGCGCCATAGGCGAGGGCGGCGAACCAGCTCTCGATACCCAAACTCGCGCTCTCCTCCACCCAGACTGGCAGCCAGTTGGCAGGCAAACGGGTGAGTTCGGCTTCCACCCATTCGCGCTCGTTTTCGCCGGCGATCAGCAGTCGAGGCGCTTCGCCGCCCGCATCCCGGTAGTGCTTGAGCAAGCGCAGCAGATAGTCGCCGCTGGTGTTGGCGTCGGGCTGGTGATAGGCAATCGCCCCGGTCGGACAGGCCGAGGCGCAGCTACCAAAGCCCTGACAGAGATGGGGATCGATCTGGATGCGGCCATTGATGGGCTTGAGCGCATCAGTCGGACAGACATCAAGGCAGCGGCTGCAACCGGGCACGCCACGGGCGGTAAAGGCGCAGGCCTCGGGGTCGAGACGAAAATAGCGAGGTTTGTCGAAGATACCGGTCAGCGCACAGAGCTCAGCGAGTCGTTCGACCAAGCCAACATCATCGGCCAGATGCAGATAGCCGACCGGCGGGCGCTCCAGCGCAAAGAGCGGGGCACGGCCCAGATCGGCCACCAGATCAAAGCGTGGTTCGCCATTTTCCGCAGCCTGCTGAGTAAAACAGAGCGCCGCCAGATTAACCCGCTCACCCTGACCATTGAGGCCGGTAAGCTGGAACTGCCCCAGATACCCTGTCAGGCCCGGTTCGCGCAGGGTCAGGGCCGCGAGGGATGCGGTGGCATCGAAAATGGTTTCGAGATCGGCCGCCTCGGCATCAAAAACGGATTCGGTCACCAGCAGGATGGGCGTCACCCCGGCGGGCAGCAGGCTGGCGGCGCGGCGAATCCGATCTTCCGGGCCGACCAGCAGCAGGCGCCCCTGACTCTGGTAAGAGACAGTGGCCGGGATCAGGTTGTCGGTCTTGACCGTATGCTGCAGGGCATAGGCGCGAGCGCGCGCGCTATGCTCGGCCGCCCCCTCCCCATGGGCAAGATTGGAGGCCAGATTTGGGCTCAGATTTGGCAATGTTTGTTCAGTGCTCACATACGCTCCTGTGCGCGCCACCTCATGGGATGGGCGCTTGTTGGTAAGCCGAGAGAGCAAGAGGCGAGCCAACTCCCCCGGAAAAAAAGTGACTGACAGGGAGTCAGGATCCTGAGGGTTCCATTCCACCACCTTTGGTTGGGACATTTTGTCCACCAGAGTAAACCAAAATGTCCCGATCGTCGGTGTGGGTTTGAGAATGGTTATCAGCCAGCTCGTCGGCGGCAGGCTCGCTGGCAAGCGCCACCGGTTCAGCGGATCCGCTGGCCGGATTGGCCGATTCGCTGTCAGGGGCAGTCACCTGATCCACCAGCCAGTTGCGCAGCCCGGCGGTCAGGGCCGCAGGCAGCAATTCGGGCTGGCTGAAATCCTGGGTGTAGTCGTCGAGCCCATCCGGTTTATGGCTGCGAAACATGGCCCGCAGCGCCTCCTTGTCGGGGAGTTTGGCCTTGCGCTGCGGGGCTGTTGTTAGCGGCGGTTCGCCACTCTCGGCCCCTTCAAAGGCAAGGGGGTCACAGCTCCCCTTGTCAGTGCTGACTACGGGGCTATCCAGCGCGACATCTGGAGTTTCAGTCTCGCCACTGCCTTCGATGGGGGCGGAAACCGCCTCGGGGATAACCTCTTCCCTTGGCTGCAATGCCTGATGCTTGCGCGCCTCACTCTTGCGAGATGACCAGCGTTTGAGGAACTCACTCATGGGCGCGATTTCCACTGTCACAACCACGCTCGCGGCCATCGGGGCCGGTGGCTTTAACGGCGCCACAGCTGGCTTGATCCTGGCTATCGACACCCAGCTGATCCTGCGCCCGCCCCTTGCCCTTTTTGCCCTTGCGACGGGCCTCCAGCAGCTCGCCGTGGCGGCCGATAAAGGCCTCCACCCAGGCTTGCAGCGCCTCGGGCAGCGGGCAGGAGAGCACCTGCCGCTCGCCATCCATATAGGCGGCGGCCACGGTCTGGCTCAGGGTCAGCCCATCGGCCACAAAGCCACTATCCACGCGGCTTCCGGTCACAAAGAGGCGGGGCGAGCCGGAGCTCAAATTGAAGCGATAATCCCCCCGCTCGTCGCGAAACAGGGTAAGGGGCAAGGCACCGGCTGCCTCAGGTTCGGCGGGGTGGAGCGCCGCAATCTCGAAACGGCGGCTCTGCCAGCGGCCAACCTGGCTGTCGATGGCCTTTAACTCCAGTTGCAGCCAGCGCTGCGGGGGCAAGGTATTGGTGGTGTCTTGCACTGTCACGGCTCCCATCAGAAGGTCTCTGCCGGGCCGCCCTCCCCCGTGATCCACCCCGTTCGGGGCGGATCAGGGCAGGAGTTTTATGGCGGCCACGGCCATCAATGGGATAAGACTTAGCAAGAGTGGGGCCAAGGCAGGTTTGGTGGTGGATGGAGGCTTTAATGCGGGTTGGCCTGTCATGCGGAGTATGGGTTGGCGCGGGCGTAGGTTGGTGCAGAGCGCAACGAAGCCCAACATACGGTGTTATATGTTGAGTTATGAACTCATTTTTTTCGCAACATTTCGTATAAAGCTTGCCTTTCTTCAGAACAAAATTCGTGGTCTGGCTGAGGATCATCGCTATCGATTGGGCGCCTAGCAATTCGTGCCACTTTGGGAAACCAAGATGTAATACCGGAATTGGTTTTCACAGTCATAATATAATCATCACGAGTAAGTGTTAAATTCGCAAATTCCTTTTTATGTCCACCTACAACATCCCACGCAATAACATTGGCTTCATTCCCTGAAATACTTCCACGCAGCAATATATAGTTAAATACTGGTATTGACTGACAAATTCCATGTGTAGCAATAGTGCCATCAATCTGGCCATTTTTGGCCCTAATAGTAATCTGCAAATCTACCTCTGATAAATTCATATCAGCTATATCGACCATACCTTCAGGAAAGGCCGACCAATGCCCTGTCCATTGCTCATCCTCTTTAACCCAAGATTGAAATTGATCTGACGTTTTTTGGATTTCAGAAGGTATAACTCTCATATTTTGAAGTAGTGTTGGCCCTTGAATTAATACTGCAGATACAGACGCACTAGTTAATGCAGCAACAACCCATACCCGTTTGTACCAAGGCTCCTTTTTCTCATTTTCTATTGACAATCGACCATTTCTAATTCTTCTTTTTATTGACATTTACCCTCCTGAATTTATAGTCTTTAGTCCAAAAAACTAAATCACTCACTCGACATTGAGCAAATCAACATGAATGGCGCTATTTAATTTATCATAAATCCCCAGACCAGTGATGCTTTAAATACACAGTTCTACTAAAACTCTAATTTCTCAACTTGCGATCTCAATATAGAATCTTATTTTTCGAGATTACGTCACATCAATAATATCTGGAACAAAACTTGCTGTATCCCTCCCCTTAGATCCCGGCAACCGGTCGCGAGGGGCCCATGACACCGACCTTTATCAAAAGCAATGCTGCCGCCCAGCTCACCATGGCCGTCGAGGTGATGGATGAGCAAGGCACGCTGCAAACCCGCCAAATCGCCTGTGAGCGGCCACTGACGGTCTACCTCAACTGGAAGGAGATAGTAACCCTGATGACGCTGGGGGCCCGCCCCGAGGCGCTGGTGCTGGGTTATCTGAAAAATCAGGGCTTTATCGAGGATATCTCGGCCATCGAGTCGGTGATCGTCGACTGGGATAGCGAGGCCGCCGCCGTGGTGAGCAGCCAGCAGGCCGACGATCTCGACAAATCGCTGGAGAAGAAGACGGTCACCTCAGGCTGCGGTCAGGGCACCATGTATGGCAGCGTGATGAAGAAGCTCGAAGGGGTGGTCTTGGCGGCGCCCGAGCTTAAACAGAGCACCCTCTACGCCCTGCTGAAAGCCCTGTCGGCCCATAACGAAACCTACAAGATGGCCGGTGCCGTGCATGGCTGCGCCATCTGTCGCGGCGCAGAGATCCTCTCCTTTGTCGAGGATGTGGGGCGCCACAATGCGGTGGATACTCTAGCGGGCGAGCTCTGGATGCGCGGCGAGGCTGGCCACGACAAGATCTTCTACACCACCGGGCGGCTCACCTCGGAGATGGTGATCAAGGTGGCGCAGATGGGCATTCCGGTGCTGCTGTCGCGCTCCGGCGTCACCCAGATGGGGCTGGATCTCGCCCGCCAGCTCGGCATCACCATGATTGCCCGCGCCAAGGGGCGCCATTTCGAGGTATTCAGCGGCCACGACCATATGGTGCTGGACGAGAAGCCGCCGGTGCTGGCGCCCAGTCCGGCCGGTCGCGGGATGCGGGACTAAGCCATGAATGAGTTTATGAACGTCAAGCAGGTGGCGGAATACCTCGATCTCAACGAGAAGAAGGTCTACCAGCTCGCCAACGAGGCGCGCATCCCCGCCACCAAGGCGACCGGAAAGTGGCTGTTTCCCCGCTCCCTGCTCGACCGCTGGCTGCTCGGCAGTTGCCACGAGGGGGTGATGAACGACCGGCTGCTGCTGGCAGGCTCGGACGACGTGCTGCTGCACTACGCCAGCAGCCGCTTGGCGCAGCAGCTCGGCACCCAGGCACTGGTGGGCTACACCCCGTGCGGCACCCGTCAGGGGCTGGCGATGCTGGCGCGCGGCCATGTGGATCTCTGCGCCATCCACTGGGGGCAGGCCGAGGAGGCGCACCTGCGCCACCCGGCGCTGGTGCAGCAGTATCAGGGCCACCGGCAATGGGTGATCGTTCATGGATTTCGCCGGGTGCAGGGGCTGGTGCTGCGCCAGGGGTTGCAACCCAAGGAGGCGAAAGAGGCGCTCGACTGGCGCTGGGCCATGCGTCAGGAAGGCGCCGGCAGCCAGCGCGCCCTGCAGGAGTGGCTGCAAACCCAGGGGGAGTCGCTGACCCGGCTGGAACGCACCCTTGAGGTCAACAGCGAGCGGGAGCTGGCTGCCGCCATCAGCCGTGGCGATGCGGATGTCGGGCCCGGCGCCCAGAGCACCGCCACCGAGTTTGGCCTCGGCTTTATGCCCTTGTCGCAGGAGTGCTTCGATCTGGTGATGCCGCAGGGGGTCTTCTTTCGTACCCTGCTGCAACAGCTGATCGGCTGGCTGCAATCCCCAGAGGGGCGCGAGCTGGCGGCCCGCCTCGGCGGCTATGACCTGACCCAAAGCGGCAAGCTGGTGTGGAGTCCGCAGTAAATAACCACTCACCCACCGACAAAACAGCCCGCCAACCATGTTGACGGGCTGTTTTTATAACGGGCCTTTTTATAACAGCCTCAATCGCTTGTCTCACGCCCCTCGGCATTGAGCGCAATGCGCCACCCTTCCAGTTTCGCGGGCTCGCTGCCGCTGGGCAGCAGGGCGTGGCTGCGCAGCCGCACGGTAAAGCAGCTCCCCTGCCCCGGGGTGGAGTCCACCAAGAGCTCCCCACCCCAGCGACTGATGATGCGGTGGCTCAGGGCCAGACCCAGCCCGGTGCCGGTAGCGCGGGTGGTGAAGAAGGGGTCGAAGATCTTGTCGATAATCGCCGCTTCGATGCCGCT
Source organism: Aeromonas sp. 604176 (assembly GCF_049170755.1). Classification (NCBI taxonomy): domain Bacteria; kingdom Pseudomonadati; phylum Pseudomonadota; class Gammaproteobacteria; order Aeromonadales; family Aeromonadaceae; genus Aeromonas; species Aeromonas sp. 604176. The sequence goes on along the minus strand of NZ_JAAKNE010000008.1, from coordinate 33,945 downwards.
GCCGTTATCGATCACCCGCACCTCGGCCCCGCGCAACTGACCCAGTTCATCGACCCAGTCGCGGCTCTCGACCCGGATCTCCCCCTGCTCCCCCAGCGCGTGACTGGCATTGACCAGGAGGTTGATCAGCACCTGCAACAGCTGCTGGCGATCCGCCTCGATGGGCTGCAGGGCCCTGAGATCGGCCACCAGCTCCACCTGCTGCTGGCGCAGGGCGGAACGCACCAGAGTCAGGCTCTCCTCAATGATGGGGTTGAGGTGCTGCCACACCGGCGCGGTCTCGTAATCGCCAGGGCGAGAGTATTGCAGCAAGCTGCGGGTGATGGCACGAATGCGCTCGATCTGGGCCAGCACCAGCGCCAGCTCTTCGCGCACCGGCTCGGCCGCTTCCCCCAGCTCCAGCTTCATCAGCTCCACATTGCCGAGGATCACCGCCAGCGGGTTGTTGATCTCGTGGGCCACACCGGCCGAAAGCTCGCCAAGGGCCGCCAGCTTCTCGCTGATCAGCAACTGCTGGCGCGCCTCGGTCAGCATATGGATATGATCTTCCAGCTCGGCAGTCTTGAGCTCGAGGCTTTGGGTACGCTCGGCCACCTTCTGCTCCAGTTCGTCGGCGCTGCGAGCCATCTGCTGCTGGTGCGCTTCTTGCCTGTCCAGCATGGCGTCAAACTGGCGACCGAGTTGGGCCAGCTCGTGATCGGGGTCGAGGGCCAGCGGGCCGATGCGGGCCGACTCCCCGGCCTGCACCTGCCGCACCACCTTGTGCATCCGCTCGATGGGGGTGAAGAGATCCCGCGCGCCGCGATAGACCAGCAGGCCGGAGAGCAGCAACAGCAGCACTACGCCGGAGCCCAGCTCCACCAGATTGGTGAGGTAGGTGCGGATGATGGGCCACTCGAGAAAGCCGACATAGAGCATGCCGAGCCGTTCGCCCCTGGCCCCCAGCAGCGGCTCGTAGCCAGAGACATACCAGGCGTCGTGGACGAAAGCGCGGTCTATCCAGATATCCCCCTGCCCCAGCACCTGTTCGCGCACCGGGGGCGAGACCCGGGTGCCCACCGCCCGGCCAACCTGACGCCTGCTGCTGACCGGCACATTGGTGCTCACCCGCAGATCATCGAGAAACAGGGTGACCGTACCTATGCTCCCCTCTGGCAGGGTGTTTTTGGCAAACACCTGACCCTTGATCTCATCCACCAGCCGGGTGCTGCCGTTAATCAGCTCCCCCCCCTCCAGCACTGCCCAAAGGGATCCGTCGCGCCCCATCACAGGCGTCAATGACAGACTGATCAGCCCCCGGCTCTCCACCGCTTTGGTGCCATCCCGCTGCCACAGCACGGCTCGCTTGGCCAGTTGCGGGGAGAGGGCGAGCATCTCCTGCTGCGACCAGACCACGAAGTGACTGACGCTGCGTCCGGCATTCAGGGTCGTCAGCTCCTGCGCCGTCAGAGCCTGAAGCTCGGCGCCGCTACGCAGGCGCAGAAAATCGAGACCATAGTTGGCAGCCAGCGGCATCACCCACTCGTCCAGCCGGGTTGGTGACTCACGCAGCCGCAGCTGAAAAGCCCAGGCATCCCGAAGATGTTCGAGGTGCTCGGCCTGACGCTGCTGCTGCACGCTGACCGCATGATGGGCGACGCCAAGGTCGCTGCGCACCGTGGTGAGCAGGTTCTGCCAGCTGTAGGTGAGGGTCCAGTAGAGGGTGAGCGCAATCATGCCCACCAGGGTGAGCATGATGGGTACCGAGGTGAGCAACAGCAGGCGCCAGCGCACTTTGGTTCGCACGCAGCGGGGGAGCAGAGTCAGTTTCATCGCCACCCCATCCGATCACCCTTTATCATTCGATGGCCCACTCCTTGAACTTGCGATCCAGCGTCTTGCGCGCCACCCCGAGCACCCGGGAAGCGGCCGACTTGTTGCCATCGTGATTCGCCACCACTTGCAGGATGTGGGCCTTCTCCACCTCCGCCAGCGGCCACGCCAGCGGATAACCCTCCTCGCTCGTCCCCTGTTCGGCAGGCTTGCTGCTCTGCCAGTAATCCGCCGGGGGCTTGCCCAGCAGCAGGCAGCGCTCGATGAGGTTGCGCAGCTCCCGCACGTTGCCGGGCCAGGGGTAGGCCTGCATCGCCACCACATCCTCGTGGGTCCAGCTCAAGGAACCCATCCCCATCTCGGCGGTGAGCTGGCGGGTGAAGTGGTGTACCAGCGCGGGGATATCGTCGATCCGCTCCCGCAACGGGGCGACCGGCAGCGCCACCACGTTGAGGCGATAGAAGAGATCTTCGCGAAAGCGGCCCGCCTCCACCTCTTCCTTGAGGTTGCGGTTGGTGGCGGCGACGATGCGCACATCCACCGCCAATTCGCGCTCGGCACCGACCGGGCGGATGGCCTTCTGCTCCAGTGCCCGCAGCAGGGAGGCCTGCATGGCGAGCGGCATCTCGCCGATCTCGTCGAGAAACAGGGTGCCCTGATGGGCGACCCGAAACAGGCCGTCACGCCCCTTGCGGGCGCCGGTAAAGGCCCCCTGCACATGGCCGAACAGCTCGCTTTCCAGCAGCTCCGGCGCGATGGAGGCGCAGTTGAGGGGCACAAAGGCCCCCATCCGGCCAGAGAGTTGATGCAGGGCGCGGGCCACCAGCTCCTTGCCGGTGCCGGACTCCCCCTCCACCAGCACGGCGGCGTTGGAGGGAGCCACTCTGGCGATGAGCGTCTTGAGCTCGCGGGTCTTGGCACTGTCGCCGATCAGGGTGGGCGGGAAGAGCTTGCTCACCTCCCGGCGCAGCAGCAGGTTCTCCCGCTCCATCTGGCGGCGCTCGATGACTCTGTCCACCGCCTGCACCATTTGATCGAGGTTGAAGGGCTTGAGGATAAAGTCGCTGGCGCCGAGGCGCAGCGCCTTGAGGGCGGTCTCCATATCGCCAAAACCGGTCATGAAGATGATGTCGCTGCGGCGGGTGGCCGGGTCGATAGCCTCGTGCCACTCGATACCGGAGCGTCCCGGCATCCGGATATCGGCGATGATGAGATCGAAGTGAAGGCGGCAGCGCAAGGCTTCCGCCTCCTCCACACTGGCGGCTGTCTCTATCTGGGCGAAACGCTTGGCCAGCGCCTTGGCCAGAAAACTGCGCATGCCGGGCTCATCGTCAACGATAAGCAGGGAGAGGGCAGACCAGAGACCGGGAGAGGCTGTCATGGAAAAAAGTACCTCGAATACAGGTAAGGTCGAAGAATGTCCCGATAACCGGAACCTTTGTGGGACATTTTGTCCTTCCCGCAGCAAAATCACCAACACCAATTATTAAAAGCGATAACCGGCTCACCTAATTGCCACCATTAAATAACTGTTTTTTAAGGGCAAAGAGCTAATCTCTGTTATCAGAATCAGTTTGGCACCCCGCTTGCTTGGTCGTTTCCTCTCTCACCGACCCTGAAAGTTGCATCACGATGACGATTAAAACCAGCCTCAAACGTTTTGCCCTCTCCCTCGCCGCCAGCCTGCTGATCGCCGGTGCGGCCCACGCCGAAGCGGATACTAATGCCACAAAAGCGCCGATCCGCCTCGCCACCACCACCAGCACCGAGCAGTCCGGTCTGCTGGGCTGGCTGCTGCCCCAGTTCACCAAAGAGACCGGTTATCCGGTGCAGGTGATGGCGGCCGGTACCGGCCAGAGCCTGAAGATGGGCGAAAACGGCGACGCGGATCTGGTGATGACCCACGCACCGTCTGCCGAGAAGAAGTTCGTTGATGCGGGCTTTGGCATCGAGCCGGTGCACCTGATGTACAACGACTTCGTTATCGTCGGCCCGGCGAACGATCCGGCGGGTCTCGGCAAACTGCACGACGCGTCCAAGGGGCTGCAAGCCATCAAGGAGCAGGGCCAGATCTTTATCTCCCGCGGTGACGAGTCCGGCACCCACATCAAGGAGAAGACCCTGTGGCAGGCGGCTGACGTCAAACCCGAGTTTGCCGGTTACAAGTCCATCGGCCAGGGGATGGGGCCGACCCTGACCATGGCCTCGGAGCTCGGTGCCTACACCCTGACCGACCGCGGCACCTGGCTCGCCTACCAGAGCAAGCTGGATCTCGCCGTGCTGCTGGAGGGTGACAAGCGCCTGTTCAACCCCTATCAGGTGATCCTGGTCAACCCCAACCGCTACCCGGATCTCAACACCGAAGGGGCCCGCACCCTGAAGAACTGGCTGGTCTCCGAGCATGGCCAGAAGCTGATCGGTGACTTCAAGGTGGCGGGTCAGGCGCTGTTTGTAGCGGATGCCAACGGGAAATAATGGCAACCCTGACCCCTGCGATGACCTTGCTGGCCCTCCCCCGGTTCGCTGAGGGAGGCGCCTGATGCCGACCCTGCTCGACACTACGTTGGCTGCCCTCGCCCTGCTGTTCAGTGGTGACACTGAACTGTGGCAGGTGGTGGGGGTCTCCTTCTCCGTCTCCTGCATCGCTCTGCTGCTGGTGCTGCTGCCCGCCTTGCTGCTGGGCTTTGCGCTGGCCTATCTGCCGCTGCCCGGCCGCTGGCTCTGGCTCTCCTGCATCAATACCCTGCAATCGGTGCCGACCGTGGTGATTGGCCTCTTGCTCTACATGCTGCTGTCGCGGGCCGGCCCTTTTGGCGACTGGAAGCTGCTCTTTACCCAGCAGGCGATGGTGGTGGGGCAGATGCTGATCGCCTTTCCGGTGATCGCCACCATGGCTCACGCGGCGTTTGTCCAGAGCGACCGGCGTGCCTGGGAGACCGCCCTGACCCTGGGGGTCTCCTGGCCCAAGGCGCTTATCGGCCTGATGCACGAGTGCCGCTTTGGCCTGCTGGCCGCCATCATCGGCGCCTTTAGCCGCATCGTCACCGAGGTGGGCTGCTCCATGATGGTGGGGGGCAATATCCTGCACTTCACCCGCAATATCCCCACCGCCATCGCGCTGGAGACCCAGAAAGGGGCCTTCACCCAGGGGGTGGCGCTCGGCATAGTGCTGCTTACCCTCGCCCTCTTGCTCAACCTGCTGCTGACGGCCTGTCGCGGCCACAGCTATCTGAAGAACTGACCATGCCCCCACTGTGTATCAACAGGAGTACCCCATGGCCCTGACCGCCCACCAGCTGACGATGCGCTTTGGCGAGCGCCAGCTGTTCGAGATTGACCGGCTCGCCATCGCCCCGGGGGATGCCATCTGGCTGCATGGAGCCAACGGGGTGGGCAAGACCACCTTGCTCAAGATCATGGCGGGGCTGCTGGCACCCACACGCGGCCACACCAATCTGCCGGGGCGCTGGCAACAGCGGCTCAACCGGTTGCTCAAGCGGGATCTGGGGCCGGGCCGGGTTACCTATCTGCACCAGACTCCCTATCTGTTCGATCGCACGGTGCACGATAACGTGGCCTGGGCGCTGGATAAACAACTCGGCAGCGAGATCCGGGTGTTCGAGGCGCTGCGCCGGGTCGAGCTGGAGGGGCTGGCGCGGGAGCACATCAGCATTTTGTCCGGTGGCGAACGGCAACGTCTGGCGATGGCCCGAGCCTGGGCACTGCAACCGGCCTTTCTGCTGATGGATGAGCCCACCGCCAATCTCGACACACATTCGGTTGCCCTGATGGCCGCATTGGCGCAAGATCTGCGGGAACATGGCAGCGGCTTGGTCGTCATCAGCCACCAGAGCAACGCCCTGACCGACCTGTGCGAGCGGCAATGGACCCTCGCCCGTGGCCAGCTGCAAGAGACGACCCCTTTAAAAATCATCGAGCGACATGACTTCAAAAAGCGACAGCCACTCTGATCCCGTTGCCGTATCAGCAGTGATCCTGGCAGGAGGCCGCGCCACCCGGATGGGGGGCGAAGACAAGGGATGGGTAGCACTGGCGGGACGCCCTCTTATCGACCACGTTCTGGCACGGCTGCGCCCCCAGGTGGATGAGGTACTGATCAACGCCAACCGCAGTCAGGCCCGCTATCAGGCGCTAGCCCCGGTCATCAGCGATGACAACAACGACTATCTCGGCCCGCTGGCGGGCATGCAGGCAGGTCTTGCTGCCGCCCGTCACGACTGGGTGCTGTTTGTCCCCTGCGATGGCCCCGCCCTGCCGCTGGATCTGATGAGCCGCTTTCGCGCCGCCCTGACCCCGGATACCGAGCTGGTAGTGGCCCACGATGGCGACTGGCTGCAACCCGTGGTGGCCCTGCTGCACAAATCCCTGCTCCCCTCCCTCACCGCCGCGCTGGCAGAGGGTGAGCGCAAAATCGATATCTGGTTTGCCCGCCACAATATGGCGGTGGTGAGCTTTGCCGATCAGCCGGATGCCTTTATCAATCTCAACAGCCCTGCCGAACTGGCCGCCTACGAGGCCCGTCTGCTTGCCCCGGCTATCGACCCCCAACAAGGAGTCACCTCATGACCCCGGCCCCCACTCTTCCCCTGCTCGGCTTCGCCGCCTGGAGCGGCACCGGCAAGACCACCTTGCTGGAGCAGTTGATCCCCCTGCTGGTGGATCGTGGCCTGCGCATCGGGGTGCTCAAGCACGCCCACCACGACTTTGATATCGACCAGCCGGGCAAAGACAGCTATCGCCTGCGCAAGGCGGGTGCCAAGCAGATGATGGTCGCCTCCCGTCGTCGTCATGCCCGTATCATTGAGACGGAACTGGCCGAAGCCGACTTTCGCCAGCTGCTGGCAAGCTTTGATCAGAGTGAACTCGACCTGCTGCTGGTAGAGGGGTTCAAGCACGAACACTTCCCGAAAATCGAGCTGCACCGCGCCGAAATTGGCAAGCCGCTGCTCTTCCCCGAAGACGGCGACATCATCGCGCTGGCCAGCGATCAGCCCCAACAGAGTGGCGAACAACAGCAGACAAGCCTGCCCCGACTCGATATCAACGATCTGGCGGCTATCGCCGACTTCGTCTGCCGCTGGCTTGACGGCTGCCAGAGCAAGGAGCCGGAGGCGGGCAAGGGCTTTCTCTCGGTCGAGGCGGCCCGCAATGCCATTCTGGCGGCCCTCACCCCGAGCACGGCCTGCAGCGACAAACCGCTGGCCCAATGCCACGGCGCCGTGCTGGCCGCCGATCTGATAAGCCCCATCAATGTGCCCCCCCATGCCAACTCGGCGATGGATGGTGTTGGCCTTCGTGGCGACGATCTCGCCGCCGGTCGCTGGCAACTGGTGGGAGAAGTGCTGGCGGGCCAGCAGCGCCACGAGCCTGTGCTGGCCGGTCAGGCGGTGCAGATCATGACCGGCGCTCCGCTGCCCCCCGGGGTGGATACCGTGGTGATGCGGGAAGAGACGCATATTGAAGGTGAGTGGGTCACGGTCACCGCACCGATCCGCGCAGGGCAGAATGTGCGCCTGGCCGGCGAAGATCTCGCCAAGGGCGCGGTCGCCATCCCGGCCGGGACCTGGCTGGGCGCCCCCCAGCTGGGGCTGGCGGCATCGCTCGGTCAGGCCGGTCTCACGGTGCGCACCCCGCTGAAAGTGGCGCTGTTCAGTACCGGCGACGAGGTGCAGGCGCCGGGCGAGCAGCTCGCCCCCGGCCATATCTTCGACAGCAACCGCTTCACCCTGATGGCCCTTATCCGCGCCGCCGGTTGCGAGGTGATGGACCTTGGCATCATTCCCGATGACAAGACCATTCTGCGCCAGCAGCTTGAGCAGGCCGCCGCCAGCGCCGATCTGGTGCTGAGCTCGGGTGGGGTCTCGGTGGGCAACGCCGACTTTATCAAGCTGGTGCTGGCTGAGCTTGGCCAGATCGATTTCTGGCGCATCCAGATGCGACCGGGCCGCCCGCTCGCCTTTGGCAAGCTGGGGCAGACCCCCTTCTTCGGCCTACCCGGCAATCCGGTAGCCGCCATGGTCTGCTTCCTGCAATTTGTCGAGCCTGCCATCGCCCGCTTGCAAGGCAAGCGGTGGCAGCCGCTGCGCCTCTCGGCGCTGGCGGACGAGAAGATGAAGAGCCGCCCGGGGCGCACCGAGTTTCTGCGCGGCATCTTCTATCAGGACCGTAACGGCCAGCTGCGGGTGCGCACCACAGGGCCACAGGGCTCCGGCATTCTCAGCTCCATGGCCGATGCCAACTGTCTGATTGAAATCGTACCGGATCAACCCGGGATCGCCGTTGGCGAGCGGGTCTGGATCCACCCCCTGCAGGGACGACTGGCCTAAATCCCGACGGGGCGTCGGCCGGATGCACGCCGCCCCGTCACCCACCTGACAGGAGGCAGACTGTGCGTCTTGATGCCCCCCTCTCCCGACTCGATCTGCTGGTCTATGGCCGCTACCGGATCGTCCATGGCCTGCGCATTGCGCTCGCCTTTATGCTCACCTTTCTGCTGACCCGCGAGCTGAAACTGCCGGAGAGCACCTGGCCGCTGATAACCTTGGTGGTGGTGATGGGCCCCATCTCGTTTTGGGGCAATGTGCTCTCCCGCGCCCTGCAGCGGGTGGTGGGCACCATCTTCGGCGCCAGTTGCGGGGTGGTGGCGCTCTATCTCGAGATCTACTCCCTGCCACTCACCCTGATCTGGTGCGGGTGCATCATGTTCCTCTGCGGCTATCTGGCCCTCGGCAAGCGCCCCTATGTGGGGCTGCTGATCGGCATCACCCTGGGAGTCACCATGGGGGCCATGCCGGGGGACATAGAGACGGCGCTGTGGCGCAGTGCCGACGTGATACTGGGCTCCCTGCTGGCGCTGCTCTTTTGCAGCATCTACCCCCAGCGGGCCTACAGCCACTGGCGGCTGCAACTGCACCAGATCCTGCAGCAGTCGGGGCGGCTCTATCACACCCACCTCTCCCCCAATGTGCTGGAGCGCCCTCGCCTCAAGCACAATCTCTCCCAGTTGCTGGCACAGACCGGCAAACTGCGGGCCCTGCTGGCCCCGGCGGCCAAGGAGACGCGCCACAGCGTCGCCCTGTTTGATGCGGTGCAGGTCACCATGCGCAACACCCTCTGCACTCTTGAGATGCTGGCCAACACCTACTGGAACGATCGGGAGAGCCACTTCCTGATGCAGAGCACGGCTGCGCTGCAAGCCTGCCATCTGGCCACCGAGGAGGCGATCAACCAGCTTGCCCTGATGATGCAAACCGGTGACGGGCGTGGCGCGGATGCCGCCATCGCCCGCCTGCACGAGGTGGCGACCCAGGTATCGCTCCCGCCCAACGCAGAGGCAGCCATCAATGGCTACCTCTGGCTCAACGTCCAGCTGACCGAGCAGCTCACCCACCTGCGCCGCCTGCTGGGGCTGATCCTCACCCCACCCCATCGCAAGCAGCCCGAGTAGGCCCAATGTAAAACGCCCCGCTGTTGCGGGGCGTTCCTGTCGGCATAGGCACTGATGATCAGGCCGCCGTGCGGGCGTTCTCGCTCATCTGCTCCAGCTCCGCACGGCTCAGGGTAGAGACAAAGCGGCCATCGAAGTAGATATCCATCAACTCGCCACGCTTCTCGCCACGCATCATGCTGCGGCGGCCATCCAGATAGTGCACCTCCATCTGGGCGGTATGCTCGTCCGGGTAGCTGATCTCCACCTCGCGCACCCCTTGCGGCAGCATGGCCAGCGGCACCGTCTTGAGGGCCGGATCCAGGTGCTGGTTCACCTTGATCACCGGATTGGCCTTCATGTCCACCACTGCCGGGGATTTGCCGGTGATGGGGTTCTTGCCAGACCAGAACTCGATGGTATTGAAAATGAACAGGTCAGCGGTCGCGGCCAGACCGTAGACAGGGGAAAGCAGCATAAAGACACCGGCCCGGCCGTAGCGGTTATCCACCACGCTCAGGTTGCCCTTGGTGACCATGCCGGAAAGCCCCATCTGCCCCATACAGCCGCCCAGACCCATGCTCGCGACCATAACCAGCAGGGCCATTGCCCGCCCCTTCTGTTGTAATGCCATCTTGTTCTGTTCCTGCTCTGAAATAAATGAGGCGGCAAGCCTAATCAAGGGGCCAGAAGAGGACAATTCACAATGGCGGGACGATACAGGAGGGGTTCAGATTGGCATATCAAGTGCGCAATAAATAAGCACCGATGGGATTGTCATCCGATCGGTGCCTCATTCAACAATCAATAAACGTCAGGAGCCGATGGCCAGATTGGAGACTGTCTCGGTCACATTGATGGCGCCTTGCTCGATCTGTGACATCACGCCACTCACCTCGCCGATCTGCTCCTTGCCACGCTGGGCACTGGTGGCCACCTCATTGATGTTGCCGGTGATCTGGGCCGTCAGTTCGCGGTTTTTCTGAACCACGCTGGCGATCTCGCCGGTCGAGAGGGAGGTGCGCGCAGCCAGCTGACGTACCTCGTCGGCCACCACCGCAAAGCCGCGTCCCTGATCGCCGGCCCGGGCGGCCTCGATGGCTGCGTTAAGGGCCAGCAGATTGGTCTGCTCGGCAATACTGCTGATGGTCGAGACGATAGCTTCAATGCTTTTCGACTGCTCATTGAGCTGGCCAATCAGGCCGGAAGTGCGACTCACCTGTTCGGAAATGGCGCTGGAGATGGCAACCGATGCCGCCAGCAGTTCAGACCCGGTTTCGGCAAAGCGGGTGGTCTCCTGCGAAATGGTCTGGGCTATGTTGGCCGCCTCGCTCACTGCCTGGGCGCGCTTGATCCGCTCTGTCACCTCACTGGCAAACTTGATCACCTTGACCACCTTGCCGCTCTCATCCTTGATGGGGTTGTAGGTAGCCTCCAGCCAGATCTCGTTACCGTGGCTGTCACGGCGACTGAACAGCCCCGACTTGAGCTGGCCGTGGGCCAGATCGTCCCAGAAGTGGGGTTGCTCGCGATAGAAGCTCTCATCGCAAAACAGCCTGTGATGCTGCCCCTTGAGCTGCGAAAGGGAGTAACCGACGCAGGAGAGGAAATTCTGATTGGCCGTCACAATCTCCCCCTTGGGGGTGAACTCGATAATGGCGAGCGCCCGATCGAGTGCCGAGATGATCGCTTTCTGACGACTCAACTGCTGATAACTCTCGGTGATATCGGAGGCTATCTTGACGACCCTGACCACCTTGCCCTCAACCTTGACCGGGAAGTAGGTAGCCTCCAGCCACAACTCCCTGCCATGTTTGTCAATGCGCTGGTAGATGCCACTGTGGGAATGCCCCTGACGCAACTGTTCCCAAAACTGGGCATAGGAGGATGACTGGGCGTAGTGGGCATCACAAAAGATCCGGTGGTGTTTACCAATCACCTCCTGCTCGCTATAGCCCACCACACTCAGAAACAGCGGGTTCGCCTGGAGGATCTCGCCGCTTGGAGTGAAACTGATGGTAGCGACACCGACTTTTACTGCATCAATAAATGCCTGGGCCTGGGCCAACTGCATTTGACACGCTTGTAATTCCGCTTTGAGTTTGAAGTTGAACATCTTGCCCTGCCCCTCTGTTACTTGGTTACAACTACGTCACATCTGCATGAACTTTAGACGAGAAACCATAGAGATAACGGGGCCCATCGATTAAGGTGCCAGGTCCCACTCCAGATAGGCTGGATTGGCGACAAAGCCGATCCGCTCATAGAGAGGGCGCCCCTGCTCGCTGGCATGGAGCCACACCTTGCCCAGCTGACGCGATCTGGCGAAGGCTGTAATGGTATCGAGCAGCGCCGTGGCGATCCCCTGCTGGCGCCATTGTGGCCGCGTATACATGTTGAGCAGATACCCCTTCATCCCCGCCAGATTGCCGGGATAGGGTGGCCGTTCAAACAGTGCCAGCGTCCCTGCCGCCACGATCTGTTTGCCGCCCTCCTGCGTATCGGCTTCGGCCAGCCAGGATAGAGCCCTCTCTTCACTCATCGCCTGGGTAAAGTAGTCAAGGGTGGCCTGCCACAATGCCGGGTCTGCCTGCGGCGTCACCAGCTCACCGACCTCACAAAACAGCTCCATGCGCAGCGCCACCATTGCGGGAATATCTGCGGCCCTTGCCTGACGAATAATCATTGGCTGCTCCTTTTCTCTCATGGGAAATTTCGCCGGCCGTCATTATGACAAAGAGCGCCTTGTGGCGCTCTTTGTCATTGGGGAAATCACTGATAAATCAATGGCTGCGACGTGTCAGCCAGTGATCCAGGCTCAGCACACCGCCGCCCCAGATGGTCAGGGTTAGCAGCATCCAGCCCCACAGCTGGTGATCGTAAAAACCGCCCGCCCAGAGGGTCGGGTAGGAGATAACCGCCATGATATTGAAGCCAAACAGCAGCAAGGCGGCCGGGCGAGTAAAAAGCCCCGCCAGCAGGAAAAGCGGCAGCAGCAGCTCGGTCGCCGTACCCAGATAGGCAGCCCACAACCAGGGCAACAGGGGCACCTGATACTCGGATTCAAACAGATAGAGGGTTGAATCCCACGCCGTCAGCTTGAGCCAGCCTGAAGTGATAAAGACCGAGGCGACCCACAGCCGCGCCAGCAACAGCACACCGGCGCTGCTCCAGCGCGGCAAATCACCACTCGAGCTGGCCAGCGCCAGCCATTTGTTTGCCATCATGGCATTACCTCCATATCCACCAGCAGGCCAAGGGTTATCAGGCGAGTGAGATGTTCACTGGCCGCAGGGTCTGCCGCCAGCAGCTCGACCAGCGCCGTACCAGCGAGACAACCCTGTAGCAGCGCCCACTCACCAGCCGTCAGGGGCAAGGGGGCAACCCGGCAATCCGGCTGTTTCTTCAATGCCAACCAGACGGGGGCATCAAGCACCTCCACCGCTTCACCACCGTGCAGCGCCATCTGCCACAGGGCCAGCACCGGATAGTCGCTGGCAACCAGCAGCAGATCCGTGGCTGGCAACAGTCGCAGCCGCTCCCATTGTTGCGGCGATAATCCGGCCAGACGATCGGCTGGCCAGCAGCGAGATTCCAGCTGCAGCAGACTGGCACGCTCAAGCTGCCACTCGAACTGAGCCAGCGCCTCCAGCCAAGGCAATCCGGTAGTGGTTGGCAAGCGGGCAAGCCATTGGCCAAACCCGGCGCCATAGTGCATAACGCTCCCTTCCCTGAGGGGCTCGGCCAATACGAAGCCACGGGCCGCCGCTGCAAAAAAGTCATCCCCGACCATGGCCATAACGGCGGGATAACTGCTCGCCAGCACTTCGCCAAGGCTAAGGATGAAGTGGTTGCGATAGACCTGCAGCACCGATTCGGCAGGAAAGAGCCGGGAGCTGATGTGAGGGGCAATGGCGTCAGGCTCCCCCAGCAGGCTGTCAGCAAAGTGCCGTTGCAGCTGTGCCAGTTCAGCCATGGGCCACCTCCCGTGGCGCACTTATGGGATGCGCCTCATCCAGAATGGCACTGGCCTGTGTTGCCTCTGCCAGCAAAACCGGCAACGGCGGGATCTCGAGATCCCACTCAATCAGGGTGGGAATGGCCTGCTTGCGGCAGATCTGGCGATAGAGTTCCCAGACCGGCTCCACCACAGGGGCGCTGTGGGTATCGATATAGAGGGAGCCTTCCGGCAGTTGCTTCTCGGTATAACCGGCCAGATGGATCTCCCCGACGGTGGCGAGATCGATCGCCGCCAGATACTCATCGCAAGAGAAACCGTGATTGAAGGCACTGACATAGAGATTGTTGAGGTCGAGCAGGATGCCGCACTCGCTGCGCTGCTGCAGCTCGGCCAGAAATTCCCACTCGCTCATCTCCCCGGGCAGTTGCAGATAGGAGGAGGGATTTTCAATCAACATGCGGCAACCCAGGGTCTGTTGTACCTGCTGGATCTTGTCGCTCATGTTGCGCAGGGAGGCGCGGGTATAGGGCACCGGCAGCAGATCGTTGAAGTAACGCCCACCAATGCTGCCCCAGCTGAGATGTTCGGAGATCCGTACCGGTTTGATCGCCGCGGCCAGTGTCGACAACTGCTGCAGATGGTGCGGATCGAGCGGGTCGGCAGAACCGAGGGACATGCCAACGCCGTGAAGACTGACGGGGTAGTGTTGCGCCAGTTCGGCGAGCACCTGAAAACCCTGGCTGTGCCGTTCGAAGTAATTTTCACTGTGCACCTCCAGCCAACCGACTGCCGGCAGGGTTTGCCGGATCTCATCGTAATGGGGAGTGCGTAATCCGATACCAATCAAAGGGTTCATCGCAAGACTCGCTTTCGCCAATCAGAGAAGATGCAGGGGGCGACCCATTGGCCATCCCCTGCCCGATGTCTCTTACTTGGGTTGCAGCGAACCGCCGACCAGCTTCTCGCACAGCCCTTTGGGCATCACCACAAAGGCATCACCCTGAGCATCTTCCTTGGCAGTACCGGCGCAGGAGCTGCTCTTGGTCGCACAGTCATTCTTGCTGGCCTTGACCACGCCGTAGCACTTCTCCTTTTCATCGGCAGCCATGGCTGGTGCCGCGATAAATTGGGCGCCCAGCGCCAGCAGACCGGTCATGGCGGAGGCAATAGCGGTGCTTTTTTTAACATTCATGTTCATGTTCCTTTTGATGTCGTTGGATATTGCTGATATCCCCGATTTGTCGCAACCGGGTACCTGCAATAGAACCGGCAAACGGGATATTCCCTTTCAAAAAAACACAAAAAGAGTTAAAAAGCCCAAAGACAAACTCTCAATCAATTGATTTTAAACAGCTATTTCATCATTTAAAATTTCTCGACGACCACCCATTAATGAACAAGAAAAGTGCCATATGGTGCTTTCATCCCGTTAATCTTCTTCACTGCTTCCATCAAAAGAGATGCGTCAGACATAAAAAAGCGCCGCCAGCAGGGCTGAATGCAACTTTAAAGAAACAAGAAATAAACAATCTGAGTGGTATTGGGAGCCAGAAGTTGCGGCAAGCAGATAAAAAAAGAGACAGCTTTGGCTGTCTCTTTTTGCACATGGTGCGAATGGGGTTTAATAGAAGATCCGCTCGCCACGCTCGCTCATTTTGAGCCACACCGGTTTGGTGCTGGTTTTGTTCCAGATCCGGTGCAGATAGCTGTAGAAGCGGGCGCGATCGCTGCGAAACAGCATCACGGGGAAAGCCAGAATGCCCACCAGCAATACATAAATGCGACGAAGAATAATCTGAGTCAGGGAAAAGGGATGAAACATGATGTAACTCCTTACTGGTAAGACCACTGAGCAAAGATTACCCCACTCCATGTAGGATTACTACATCACCAACGCATTTTTTTATAAAAAAATGGTGAAAAACGGGAAATACTGAAAACGGGTTACGTCATTAACCAACAGTTAACAAACTTGCGAAAATCGTGCGCTTTGCCACAGTTATCAGGGGAAAAACATGCAGTAGGGAGACACGCATGAAACTGCCGGAAGTGGCACTGCTGGTGCTGATGGTTGCCCTGACACGGGCACAACTGGAGGAGTGGCAACTGAATCGGGAAGATGCCATTGTGCTGGCTGAACGGGGCGTGCCCACCGTCAGCCTGTGGCAATGCGGCACACTGAAGCAACGGATTGCGGATCTCAACCAGCACAGTGCCGAGGTGCAGTTTCAATATCGGGGGCAAAACATGGCGGATGTGAGCCACTATCTCGAGCGCGAGTGGAAACAGGCTGGCTGCGAACAGTTACTGGTACAGCAAGGATACTGACCAAGGCTCAGACTCGAAGAGTGATGATTGAGATAAATAGAGAAAAGATGGAGGCACGTTCCGGAGTCGAACCGGACTAAACGGATTTGCAATCCGCTGCATAACCGCTTTGCTAACGCGCCATGCTGACAAGACTGATAGTCTTGAAAGTGAGTTCCATCGTTGGTGTGATGGAAAATTGGAGCGGGAAACGAGACTCGAACTCGCGACCCCGACCTTGGCAAGGTCGTGCTCTACCAACTGAGCTATTCCCGCGTTACTGCTTTCGTGCCAGTTGCCTGACAACGAGGCGCATTATACGTACCACGAGCGCCAGCACAACCCCTTTTTCGCAATTTAAGCCCTGATGCAAACTGTTTGCTCAGGGTTTAAACGCCTTGCTGCATTTTTCTCCAGCCAGCTGTGACCCACCAAGCGAATTTGGGATAAAGTCGTTGAAATGATTACGCTTTCGTTCGAGACTTGAGCGGCTTAATAACCGGATTCTCAATTGAAAATCACAAGATGAAATGGATCTTCACGCTTCGTGGGCTCAGGCCGCAGTTAATGCTGGCTTTTTTCATGTTGGGCATGGTGCCCTTTTTGGTCATCACCCTCTTCTTCCTATACAGCCACGGCAAGGATCTCACCACCCAGACCTCCAACCATCTGGTCTCCGTTCGTAATATCAAGAAGAGTCAGCTCGAGGATTACTTCAACAACCTCAAAGAGCAGATCATCAACTTCTCCCAGCAGGATTTTGCCGGCAACAGTATCGGCCGTTTCTATGGCTTTACCGGCGCCTTCGAGAAGCTGGGTACCACGCCGCAGGAGGCCCGCAGCCGCGCCCAGGCCCGCTATCTGCCCGGCTCCTGGGATCAACTGCGCAAACCGGACAGCCAAGTAGAGATCGAACCCTCCATCACGGCGCTTATCCTCGCCGACGAGATGTATGGCCGGGTGCACCAGCGCTTTCATCGCGGCTATGCCGACATGGTGCGCAAGTCCAACTACAGCGACATCTTTCTGGTGGACCTCAACGGCGATGTGGTCTATTCGGTCACCAAGCACCCTAACTTTGCCACCAATCTGCTCTCCGGCCCCTATCAGGGCAGTGGCTTGGGCCAGACCTTTGCCAAGATCAAACGCCGCCTCGATGGTGGCCAGAAACCACAGCAGATCTTCGAGTTCACCGATTTTGGCCGCAACGAGCTGACCGGGCAGGTGGTCGCCTACATGGCAGCCCCCGTGATGCAATACGACTATGTGCGCGGGGTGGTGATTTTCGAGCTATTGCCGGACAAGCTCAACCAGATCATGGCGGAGCGGGAGGGGCTGGGCGAGACCGGCGAAACCATACTGATCGGCCCGGACAAGCGGATGCGCGCCGATGCCTGGCTGGCACCACAGTTCAGCGTCGAGAACAGCTTCAGCCCCAATTTCCGGCCGCTGCAAACGCCCCTCATCACCAAGACTCTCTCCGGCGAGCAGGGGGTCGGGCTGTTCCACTCCTATCAGGATGACGAGGTGCTGGCTGCCTACACCCAGGTGAAGGTGTTCGATACCGAGTGGGCCTTTATCGCCGAGATCTCCACCCGGGAAGCCTATGCCCCGATCCGCCAGCTGGAAACCCTGGTGATTGTGCTGGGTGCAGGCTCGGTGCTGCTGCTGATCCTCTTCTCCCGCTGGCTCTCCCACTCCATCACGGCGCCGCTGCGATCCCTGACCGAAGCAGCCGAGCAGGTGGCCGACGGCGCGCTGGATCACCCCATCGCCATCGAGCGCACCGGCGATGATATCGACCGGCTGGCCGAAGCGTTTCGCCATATGCAGCGCTCGGTGAAGGACAAGATCGAACTGATCGAACAGCAGACCCAGGAGCTGCAACAGCAGGTCAAACTGACCCACAAGCAGAACCTTAGCCTGCAGCAAGCGGACAAACTCAAGGATGAACTGCTGGCCAACACCTCCCACGAGCTGCGTACCCCCATTCACGGCATCAAGGGGATGGCCGAGTCCATGCTCGCCAGCCAGCAGGATTTGACCGAAGGGCAGCAAAAACAGCTCGGCCTCATCATCAAGAGCGCCGACGGCCTGGCCCGTCTGGTTGACGATCTGCTGGACTACCACCAGATGCGCTACGGCCAGCTGGAGATCCACTCACAACCCGTCTCATCAAAAGGGGTGATCCGGCTGGTGCTGGATCTCTGCCAGCATCTTGTGCAGGCCAAACCCCTCACTCTGGTGGATATCAGCCCGGCCGAACTGCCGCCGGTGCTGGCCGACGAGCAGCGGCTCGAACAGGTGCTCTACAACCTGGTGGGTAACGCCATCAAGTACACGCCGCAGGGCAAGGTGGTGCTCAGTGCCATCGTCGAGAACAACTTCCTGCGCATCAAGGTCACGGATACCGGCATCGGCATCGCCCCCGATCATCTGGAACACATCTTCGAGCCGCTGGTGCAGATGAGCCCGGAGGTAAGCAAGCAGGGGGCAGGCCTTGGCCTCTCCATCACCCGCCAGCTGGTGCACCTGATGGGGGGCGAGCTGTTTGTCGAGAGCGAGCCGAGCGTTGGCTCTACCTTCGCCTTTACCCTGCCCCTTGCCACCGGCAAAGCGGCCAATCTGACTCTCGACAGCCGCCAGATCGAGCATCAGCTGGTGCGCCAGCAACCTCTGATCCTGCCGGACTGGGAGAGCGACGATCTGCCCCCTCCCCCCGAGGGTGCGCCGCTCATTCTGGTGGTGGATGACGAGCCCATCAACCTGCACATCCTGCGCCATCTGCTGCAGCCCTGCGGCTACCGCATCCTGCCCAGCAGTGACGGCCACGATGCGCTGGCCAAGCTGGCCGAGGAGCAGGTGGACCTCATCCTGCTCGATGTGATGATGCCGACCCTTTCCGGTTTTGACGTCTGCCGTCGCCTGCGCCAGCAACACCCGAAAGATATGCTGCCGGTGCTGCTGCTCACCGCCCTCAACCAGCCCAAGGATATCGAGGAGGGCTTCGGGGCCGGTGCCAACGACTATCTGGTCAAACCCTTCTGCAAAGAAGAGCTGTTTGCCCGGGTCAAGGCACTGCTGGAGGCCAAGGCCGGACGCGCCTCGCTGGTAGAGAACCGGCTATTGAAGCAGGAGATCGAACATCGCCTCACCCTGCAGGATCGGCTGCATCAGGATCAGCAGCGGCTGCTGGCCCTGCTCGGCGAAGGGGCCGACCCCATGATCTTTATCGACGAGCAGGGCACAGTGCTGTTTGCCTCCCGGGTACTGGCGCGCCTGCTGGGACAGGAGCCGGAAGCCATGGAGGGGCAGCCCCTCAATGAGTGGCTCGCCACTCCGCTGCAACAGCAGTGGCCCGATCTAGCCAGCGAGCGGGAACACAATCTGGAATTTCTGGTGGCCGGGCAAAAAGATGTGCTCAACGCCCGTGCCCTGCCCATCGCGCTCGGAGGACAGGCCGCTTTCGCCCTCACTCTGAGTACCGAGCTGCGTCAGGATGAGAACCGGGTAATGGCGCTGGAGAACGCCCTCAAGAACCTCTCGCGGCAAGCCATCATCGAAGATGAACAGCTGCTGGGCGAGCTGAGCCGCCTGGGCGGCGAGTTCCGTTCGCTGGCCGACGACCTTATTCGCCAGCAGGATGACGAGCCGCTGCGCCGTGCGCTGGTAGAGACCATGCAGCTCACCCTGGATGCCTGGCAGCAGGGGACCGGCAAGGGCAAAATTGTGCTGGCAGAGAAGAGCAAGCTGTGGCGGGTCTATATGGACAGATCCAGCCCGCAGACCCGTACCCTCGACAAATACCTGAGTCTGGACACCCTGCCCAAGTCGCCACGCTGGAAGACGGTGGTGGCCACCACCGAGTATGTGCTGGGCCACTGCCCACTCAATGACCACCAGCGCCAGCAGTTGCAGCACAGCGCACAGACCCTGCGTCAACTCGCCAACCGCAAACCGTGACACGGCGCCCTAAACGGGCGCCGGATCACAATTGGCAATCTGGTTTCTTTTTATGCAAAACAAAGCCCCGCCCGATCCCGAAACCGAGAGCAGATCCAATTCACAAATTTGTCATATACGCCATTTTCACAGCCACTTTTTACGCGAGAGCAAATAACGCAAACCAATGATTTTAAACACATAAAAATATATTTTGACGAGATTGACGTAACACCGTCAATTTTTACGAAAACAACGAAATCAATAGTTGTTGTTTTCCTGTTAATTCTGGTTTGCTTAGGGCGTTGGAAAACAGAACGACAAAGGTTAGACACCTGACCAACACAGAGGGCCGATTTCATCAGCATGCGAAACCGGTGCTCACACAAAACAAGGCGAACCCTCGGGAATGCCAAAAAATAAGAAAGGAAAACATATGCTTGCCAAAGTATCCAAAATCTCTACCGCTGTAATGCTGGGAACCATGATGCTTGCCGGTGCCGCCGGTAACGCCATGGCCGCAGAAAACAAAACCGTGCTGACCATGGTCGCACAGCAGGAAACCGCCTGGGTCAAGAACTTCAACCCCTTCCTGCAAGCGGGCTTGCTGCACACCACCCGTCACTTCATCTATGAACCGCTGGTGATCTTCAACGATATGCAAGGGGGCAAACCCGTCTATCGTCTGGCCACCAACTATGCGTTCAGCGATGACCTGAAATCCGTCACCTTCGATCTGCGTGACGGCGTGAAGTGGTCTGACGGCGAAGCCTTTGATGCCGATGACATCATCTTCTCCTTCAATCTGGTCAAGGCCAACAAGGCGCTGGATGAGCGCTCAATCTGGACCCAGATCAAGAGCGTCGAGAAGCTGGCCCCCAACAAGGTCAAATTCGACCTGACCGAGGTCAACACCAACGTGGTGAACGATCTGGTGCTGGTACCTATCGTGCCGGAGCATCAGTGGAAATCGGTGAAAGATCCGGTTGCCTTCACCAACGACAAGCCGGTTGGTACTGGCCCCTTCACCGAAGTGGACAACTTCTCCGCCCAGCTCTATACCCAGTGCCGCAACCCGCACTACTGGGATAACGCCAACCTCGCCATCGACTGTATCCGCATGCCGCAAATGGCCACCAACGATCAGGTGCTGGCTGCTGTCATGAAGGGTGACATAGACTGGTTCGGCTCCTTCGTGCCGGATATCGAGCGCCTCTACGTCGGCAACGATCCGAAGAACAACAAATACTGGTTCCCGGCCTCCGGTACCGTGGCGTTCAACGTCAACTTCCAGACCAAGAACCCGGGCAACCACGAAGCCTTCAACGACATCAACTTCCGTCGCGCCTTCTCCATGGCGATGGACCGCCAGTCCATGGTGGATATCGCGGGCTACGGCTACCCCACCGTCAACGAGTACCCGTCAGGTCTGGGCAAAGCCTTTGACTCCTGGAACAACCCGGAAGTGGACAAGAAGTACGGCAAGTACAACAAGTTCGATCTGGAAGGAGCCAAGGCTCTGCTGAAAGAGGCAGGATACAAGGATTGTGACGGCGACAAGTTCCTCGACACACCGAGCTGCAAAAAGATCGAGTTCAAGGTACTGGTGCCGAACGGCTGGACCGACTGGGTCAACACAGTACAGATCGGTGTAGAAGGGCTGCAGGCACTGGGCCTGAACGCCAAGACCGCGACCCCGGAAGCAACCGTCTGGACCGAGAACCTGATCACCGGTGACTTCGATGTCGCCCTGCAGGGTTACTTTGCCGGTGCCAACCCGCACAAGTACTTCGAGACTGCATTCCACTCCCGCAACATGGGTGAGCGCGGCAACCGCTTCGCCGCACCCCGTTACAAGGATCCCGAGCTCGACAAGCTGATCGATGACTTCACCCAGACCGCCGATGCGGCCAAGCAGAAGGAGATCATGTTCGCCATCCAGGATCGTGTCGGTGCCAACCAGACCATCATTCCGGTCTTCAACAACCCGACCTGGTACGAGTACAGCACCAAGCGCTTCAACGGCTGGTTCAGTGCCGACAACCCGGTCGCCAAACCTCAGCTCCACCCGGACACCCCTGAGCGTCTGCTGCACGTGTTGTCCCTCAAGCCAAACAGCTAAACAATCCCGGCCCCCTGCGGGGGGCCATCTTCCCCGTTAATCCCCTTCTTGCCCGGCACCGCCGGGGTTGGGGTAGCTATACCCGACGCGGGGCAGACTTGCAGTAAAAGGTACTATCATGGGATTCATACTGAGACGCTTTTCCTTCTACCTGGTTGCCTTTCTGGTAGCCGCCACCATCAACTTCCTGTTACCCCGTGCCATGCCAGGGGATCCTGTCTCCGTGATGTTTGCCCGCGCTGGCGCCATGATGGAACCCGCCGCCCTGGACGCCCTCAAAGCCACCTTCGGCTTTGTCGACGGCCCCATCGGCACCCAGTTTCTCACCTATGTGAAGAGTGTCTTCACCTGGGATCTCGGCACCTCGGTGCGCTTCTACCCGCAGCAGGTCTCTGACGTGCTGGGCCGTGCCATCGGCTGGACCCTGTTTCTGGTCGGCACCTCCACCATCCTGAGCTTCTCCATCGGTTCCATCGTCGGCATCTTCGCCGCCTGGTATCGCGGCGGCCGGATGGACAGCATTCTCTCCCCGCTCACCCTGGTGATGCAGGCCATTCCGCCTGTGGTGGTCTCCCTGCTCGCCCTGTTCCTGTTCGGAGTCAGCCTCGAGTGGCTGCCCATCGGCTACGCCTACAGCCCGGAGATCAAGGCTGACTGGGGCTGGGAGCACATCAAGAGCATCATGACTCACGCCATCATGCCGGTGCTGACCCTGGCCGTGGTACAGGTGGGGGGCTTTCTCATCACCATGCGCAACAACATGATCAACCTGCTGGGCGAGGATTACATCACCATGGCCAAGGCCAAGGGGCTCTCCAGCAACCGGGTGATCTTCAACTACGGTGCACGCAACGCCATTCTGCCCAGCGTCACCGCCCTCTCCATGGCGCTCGGTTTCGTCATCGGTGGCTCTCTCATCACCGAGGTGATCTTCAACTACCCCGGCCTGGGCCTGACCCTCTATCAGGGCATTCTGGCCCGCGACTACCCGCTCATTCAGGGGCAGCTGCTCATCATGACCATCACCATGCTCAGCTTCAACTTCCTGGCCGACGTGCTCTACGTCTTCCTGGATCCCCGTCTGCGTACAGGAGGCAAATAAGATGCGTATGCCGACCATTCTCAAGATCCTGCTGGGCAACAAGAAGGCTGCCTGTGGCCTCGCCATCGTGGTTGCCTTCGTACTGATGGCCCTCTTTGCCCCCATTCTGGCCAGCAACGAGCCGACCAAACGGGTGGCTCGCCCGCACCAGCCGCCCAGTGCCGAGTTCGTGATGGGTTCAACCCGCATAGGCCACGACATCTGGGCCCAGTTCACCAACGGCGCCCGTATCTCGCTGCTGGTGGGCTTCAGCGCTGGCCTGCTGGTCTGCACCCTCGCCGTCGCCATCGGCATCACTGCCGGTTACTTCGGCGGTCTGGTGGATGAGTGCCTCACCTTCCTGATGAACGTGGTGCTGGTGATCCCCAACCTCCCCTTGCTACTGGTGCTGGCGAGCTTTATCGGGGAGGCGTCACCGGCGGTGATTGCCGTGATAATAGGGTTGACCTCGTGGGCCTATGGCGCGCGGGTCATCCGGGCCCAGACCCTGGCGCTGCGCGAGAAGGAGTTCGTGATCGCCGCCGAAGTGCTGGGCGAGCCAGCCTGGCGCATCATTCTGGTGGAGATCCTGCCCAACCTCATCTCCATCATCGGGGTGAGCTTTATCGGCTCCATCATTTACGCCATCGTCACCGAAGCGACCCTGGAGTTCCTGGGGCTTGGCGACCCGACCGTAGTGAGCTGGGGCATCATGCTCTACAACGCCCAGACTTCCAGCGCCATTCTGGTCGGCGCCTGGTGGGAGATCCTGGCCCCCTGCTTTGCCATCGCCACCCTGGGTGCCGGTCTGGCCCTGCTCAACTTCGCCATCGACGAGATTGCCAACCCGCAGCTGCGCTCCCACAAAGGGTTGAGCCGCTGGAAGAAACTGGCCACACCGGTAACCACACCGGTTGCCACAGCACAGGAGAAGACAGCATGAACAAGCATCCCCTGCTGTCAGTACGCAATCTTTGCGTCGACTACATCACCGAAAATGGCGACGTACGCGCCGTCAACTCGGTGAGCTTCGATATCAGACAGGGCGAGATCTTCGGCCTCGCCGGTGAGTCGGGTTGCGGCAAGTCCACCGTCGCTTTCTCGGTGGCCCGGCTGCACAAGCCGCCCGCCTACATCAGCGGTGGCGAGATCCTGTTCAAGGGAGAGAATATCCTCCACTACAACGACGATCGGCTGCGCTCCTATCGCTGGCAACAGGTGTCGGTGGTGTTCCAGTCCGCCATGAACGCCCTGAACCCTGTGCTGCGGATGGAGGAGCAGTTCTGCGACGTTCTGCTGGCCCACAACCCCGGCATGACCCGTTACGAGGCGATCAAGCGCGCCCAGGAGCTGCTCACCATCGTCGATATCCACCCGAGCCGGCTCAAGGATTACCCGCACCAGTTCTCCGGCGGCATGCGCCAGCGGCTGGTGATCGCCATCGCCATGGCGCTCAACCCCGAGCTCCTGATCATGGATGAACCAACCACGGCGCTCGATGTGGTGGTACAGCGGGAGATCCTGCAGAAGGTCTATGCCCTGAAAGAGAAGTTCAACTTCTCCATTCTGTTCATCACCCACGACCTCTCCCTGATGGTGGAGTTCTGCGATCGCATCGGCATCATGTATGCCGGTGAACTGGTGGAAGTCGCCCCCTCCAAGGCGATCCTGACTGCACCGCTACACCCCTATACCAGAGGGCTCGGCAACTCCTTCCCGCCCCTGCACGGGCCGAAGACGGTACTGGAGGGGATCCCGGGCACACCGCTCAACCTGCTGGAAGTGCCGGTCGGCTGCCGCTTTCAGGCCCGCTGCGGCAAGGTGCACGATCGCTGCCGTCAGGAGTACACCAAATTGGCCGAGATCCGCCCCGGGCAACAGACCGCCTGCCACCTCTATGAGGAGCAGGGACTGCAACAAGATTCCGTGATCTATCTGGACAAGGCCGCTGGCTGTTAAGGATGTCTGTCATGCAAATCGCCAAAACCGATGCACCCATCATCGAAGTCCAGCACCTCTACAAGGACTTCCCCATCAACTCCAATGCCATCAAGAGTGGCAAGATGCGGGCGCTCTCCGACATCACCTTCAACCTGCACCGGGGCCGCGCCCTGGCGGTGGTCGGGGAGTCGGGCTCCGGCAAGAGCACCATCGCCAAGATCATCGCCAAGATGTACAAGCTCAGTGCCGGGCGCATTCTCTATCGCGGCCACGATCTGGAGGAGTTCAACAAGGGCACCGCCCTGCTGGACTATCGCCAGAGCGTGCAGATGGTGTGGCAAGATCCGTTCGGTTCGCTCAACCCGACCCACACCATCTATCACCACATCGCCCGCCCCCTGCTGCTGCACAGCAAGATGATCGACAAAAAAGATCTGCCAGACATGGTCTACGCTCTGCTGGAGAAGGTCGGCCTGACCCCCGCCAAGGCAACGGCGGCCAAGTATCCGCACCAGCTCTCCGGCGGCCAGCGCCAGCGGGTCAACATCGCCCGCAATCTGGCGGTGGAGGCTGAAGTGGTGCTGGCGGACGAGCCGACTTCCATGCTCGACGTCTCCATTCGCATCGGCATCCTCAACCTGATGGAGCAGATGAAGAACGAGCTCGGCGTCTCCATGCTCTACATCACCCACGACATCGCCACCGCCCGCTATGTGGCGGAAGATCTGGCGGTGATGTATGTGGGGCACATGGTGGAGTGGGGCGAGGTGGACGAGATCCTGCATCACCCGCAGCACCCCTACACCCAACTGCTTATCTCGGCGGTGCCCGACCCGGAGAAGAGCATCCATGCCGAACTGGAGGGTGGCCGCAAGGGGGAGATCCCGCTCTGGACGCCGGAATCCTGCGGTTGCCCCTTTGCCGGGCGTTGCAATCAGGCGATGCCCCGCTGCAAGGAGGCGCTGCCCCCCATCACCAAGCTTGCCGACAACCACTTCGTGCGCTGCTACCTCTACGAGTGAGGGTAAGCCTTAGACCGGCCGGACTGCACAGTCCGGCCATGCCTCGATACGGGGCGGCCATAGCCCCGTGATGTGCCTCACCGCCCGGCGGTGAACCACAGGAGTAATACCTTGATGGAACTCTTGATCAATCAGGTGGGCTACGAGTGCGACGGGCACAAGGTAGCCCTGCTGCAAGCCTCCCCCGCCCATGATCTCGGCGGCTACGTCAGGCTGCAACGCCTTGATGATGGCCAGATCCTGTTTGAAACCCCGCTACAAGCGGCTGGCAGCGTCCCCGGCTGGCAGGGGCGTGCTTACTGGCGCGCCGACTTCTCCGCCTTCAAGGAGCCCGGCCACTATCGGCTGGAGGCGATCACTGCCCAAGGCATAGTCCGCTCCACCCGTTTTGCCATCGGCCAGGATCTGCTGGCCAGCCGCTGTCTCTCCGATGTCATTCACTACTTCAAGGGGCAGCGCGCCAGCGGCACCTTTGATCGGGCCGACCGCAGCGCCCGCCTGTTTGGCACCGACCAGCACAAAGATGTGCACGGCGGCTGGTTCGATGCCAGCGGCGACATGAGCAAGTACCTGAGCCACCTCTCCTACGCCAACTACCTCAACCCCCAGCAGACCCCCATGGTGGTGTGGGCCCTGCTCAAGTGCCGCGAACTGCTGGCCCCGCGCCGCGATATCGACGGGGTAAACCTCTGCAAGCGGCTCAATGACGAGGCGCTGCACGGCGCCGATTTCCTCTGCCGGATGCAGGATGAGTCGGGCTTCTTCTACATGACCCTGTTCGACAAGTGGAGCAAGGACCCTGCCCAGCGCGAGCTGTGCGCCTATGCCACCCAGCAGGGGCTCAAGTCCGCCAACTGGCAGGCGGGTTTTCGCCAAGGGGGCGGCATGGCCATCGCCGCGCTGGCCCGCGCCGCCCGCGAGAGCGTCAGTGGCGACTTCGATGCCAGCCGCTACGCCGAGGCAGCCAAACGCGGCTACCTGCATCTGCGTGAGCACAACCTTGCCTACCTTGATGACGGGGTCGAGAACATCATCGACGATTACTGCGCCCTGCTGGCAGCTGTGGAGCTGACCCGCACCTTCGGCAACGAGTGGCTGAATGAAGCGAGAGTCCGTGCCAGCAAGCTCTGTGCCCGCCAGCGCCCTCATCCTGAGCTGGGTCACTACTGGTCGGCCAACGAGGATGGCTCGCGCCCCTACTATCACGCCGCCGAGGCGGGCCTGCCGGTGCTGGCGCTGCTGGAATATCTGGGCGTAGAGCCGGAGCAGGAGCACAAGGCCCAAGCACAGACCGTGGTGGAACAGGCGCTGGCCGCCGAGCTGGCACTGTGCGCCTGGGCGGGCAACCCCTTCTCCCTCGCCCGCCAATATGTCAAAGGGGTGGATGAAGCGCCGTGCGTCAGCTTCTTTATGCCTCACAACAACGAAACCGGTTACTGGTGGCAGGGGGAGAATGCCCGCCTCGCATCGTTGGCGGCCATGGCCTTTGCTGGCGCCCGCCACTTCCCCCGCCAGAGCCAGCCGCTAATCACTTACGGCCAGCGCCAACTCGACTGGATCCTCGGGCAGAACCCCTTCAACGCCTGCATGCTGGCGGGCCACGGCATCAACAACCCCGCCTACACCGCCGGGTATCCCAATGCGCAGGGGGGGATCTGCAACGGCATCACCGCCGGGTTCGATGACGAAAACGACGTGGCTTTTATTCCGGAGGAGTACAAGGATCGGCTGGATCAGAACTGGCGCTGGGGCGAGCAGTGGATCCCCCACGCGGCCTGGTTTGCCCTGGCCATCAGCTGGCAGAGTGCGCTGAGTGATCGACATGAGCAGGGAGGTCACCATGATTGAGTACTGGGTCGGGGTCGATGGCGGGGGCACCCACACCCGCGCCCGCATTCGGGATCGGGCAGGCAAGCTGCTCGGAGAGGGGCGCGCGGCAGGCTCCAATCTGGAGCTGGGCATCCCCCATGCCCACGCCAATGTGCTGGCCGCCATCGCCAGCGCCCGTCTTGCCGCCGGGATCGCTATCGAGAGCGAACAGCAGATGGGGGTCGGGCTGGCGCTCGCCTCCGCCGAGCTGGCCGACTGCTATCACGCCCTGCTCGAGATGCCCTTCCCCTTCGCCAGCGTCAGGCTCACCTCCGATGCCTTCGGTGCCTGCCTCGGTGCCTTTGGTGGCCGTGAGGGGGCCATTCTGATCGCCGGCACCGGCTCGGTGGGGCTTGTCTATCAGGAGGGGCAGATCCGCACCTGCTCCGGCCGCGGCTTCCCCATTTCAGACATAGGCAGCGGCGCCTGGTTGGGGCTGCGCGCCATCCAGCAATCCCTGCTCTGCCACGACGGCATTCTGCCCCCCAGCACCCTCGCCATCCGCCTGATGGATCGCTTCAAGCGGGATCAAGCCGAGGTGGTTCGCTGGGCCGCCCGCGCCATTCCGGCGGACTATGGCCACTTTGCCCCCTGGGTATTCGATGCCGCCAGCGATGGCGACGAGCTCGCCAATCAGCTGCTGGACGAAACCTGCGAACAGCTGCGGATCCTGCTGGAGGGGATGACCCAGCTGGGTGCCAGACAGATCGCCCTGCTGGGGGGGATTGGCACCCGCCTCGCTCCCCGTCTCGGCCAGCTCAACCTGACCCCCCCCCAGGCAGATGCGCTCGATGGCGCCATCCTGTTTGCCCAATCAGAGGATTTTCCATGTCTACACCCCTGATCCACACCCAGGTCGCCCGACGTGACGGCGAGGATGTCTGGTTCACCTTCACCCTCTCCCGCATGCCGGATACAAAGTGGAAGCTGCACTTCTGTCTGGCTCGCCATATCGACCCCGATTCCTTGCAAGGGGGCGTGCTGGAGCGCCAGAGCGGCAGCTACAAGGTGATTGTCCCGAACGCTGACAGCTGCGAGCTGCGCTTTTGCTGCCGCCAGACGCCCATCAAGAAGCTCTCCGACATGCCGCAGGGCTTTTTCCTCAGCTTGCCAGAGGCGACCACAGGTGCCCAGCTGCTACCGGTGGCGCTGGCGGCGCAGGATCTCGGACTGGAGAGCCCGCCGGTAACCCGCCCCGACCTGCCGGATGTCGAGCCCCAACCCGGCATAGTGCCACAACCGGCCCATCTAGTACTGCTAGAGGGGAACTTCCGGCTGGCCGAGCGGGCTCATGTCAGCGCCCCCCGCGATGTACCGAAGCTGCTGGCCCACTTCAACGAACTGACGTCGCTGGCGCTGGAGCAGGATCACGACGCTGAAATCCGGCTGACCGAGGCCAAGCTGGCCCCCGAAGCCTACCAACTCACCATCACGCCGCAGGAGGTGGTGATTGCCGCCGCCGACGAAGCGGGTTGGCGTCATGGGCTGGTGACTCTGGCCCAGTGGTATCTGCAACATGGGGAGAGCCTGCCCTGCGTCACGCTGGAGGATGCCCCGCGCTTTGGCTTTCGCGGCATTTTTCTCGACTGCGCCCGCCACTTCCACACTCCGGCAACCATCAAGCGCCTGCTCAAGCTGATGAGCCTCTACAAGTTCAACCGCTTCCACTGGCATCTGACTGATGACGAGGGGTGGCGACTCGAGATCAAAGCCTTCCCGGCACTGACCGACGTGGGTGCCTGGCGCGGCCACGATCTGGCGATCGGCCCCCAGCTCAGCGGCGGTGCCGAACCCTATGGCGGCTACTACACCCAGAGCGAGGTGAAGGAGCTGGTGAGCTATGCCAGTGAGCTCGGCATCACCGTCATTCCCGAGATCGACATTCCGGGCCACTGTCACGCCGCCATCAAGGCGCTGCCCGAGTTGCTAATCGAAACGGCGGATCACTCCCGCTACCGCTCGGTTCAGCATTTCGATGACAACGTGCTCAACCCCGCCCTGCCCGGCACCTACCGCTTCCTGGAGGCGGTGCTGGACGAGGTATGCGAGCTCTTCCCCGGCCCGCAGATCCACATGGGGGGTGACGAGGTGCCGACCGGGGTCTGGACCGACAGCCCCGCCTGCCAGCAGCTGATGACCGAACAGGGCTACGCAGACTGCCGCGAGCTGCAGGGCCATCTGCTGCGCCACTGCCAGCGCTATCTGGCCGCCAGAGGCAAACAGATGATCGGCTGGGAGGAGATCCTGCATGGCGACAAGGTGAGCCGCAAAGCGGCCATCTGTGCCTGGACCAGCTTTCAGGCGGGGCTGGATGCTGCCGCAGCCGGTTATCCTGTGGTGATGGCACCCGCCCAGTTCCTCTATCTGGATCTGGCCTGGAGCGCCGATATTCATGAACCCGGCCTCTACTGGGCGGGGACCCTCAATCTGGAGCAGGTTTATGCTTGCGATCCTGCCCCAGCCGATTTCCATGCCAACGATAACATCCTCGGGGTGCTGAGCCCCTTGTGGTCAGAATTGATCACCAGCCGTGATCGTCTCGACTACATGTTGTTCCCGCGTATGCTGGCCACGGCCGAGGTGGCCTGGAGCGATCCCGCCCACAAGGGCTGGGAGCACTTCGCCGCCCGCCTGCCGGGTCAGCTGCAGATCCTCGATCAGTTGCAGGTGCGCTACCGGATGCCACAGAGGTAATGTTGTCTCTACTTTGGCGGCCAATCGGCCGCCTTTTTTACGATTAGCCAACAAAACATCAACTTCCCCCTACCATTCATCCGCCATTATTGGCAAAATCCAGCCCCCAATGAAGCTGGTCTGCCTCCTGCTGGCGCGAGCCTGCGGCCACCTCCAGATCTGCCACAATAACAACGACAACATTATCAACAAGAACATCGGAGCGTATTCCTATGGCCCGCAGAGATGTCCATACCCTGGATAGCGAAGTGGAGTTTCCTGCCGACGTACAACTGGTCTCCACCACTGACCTGCGCGGGGTGATCACTTATGCCAATCCGGCTTTTTGCACCATCGCCGGCTATAGCGCCGACGAGCTGGTCGGTCACAACCACAATCTGGTACGCCACCCCGACATGCCCAAGGCCGCCTTCGCCGATCTCTGGGCCCGCCTCAAGGAGGGCAAACCCTGGCGCGGCATCGTCAAGAATCGCTGCAAGGATGGTCGTTACTACTGGGTAGATGCCTATGTGACCCCCATCTATGAGGCAGGGCGGATCAGTGGTTACCAGTCGGTACGCTGCAAGCCCGAGCCCCAATTCAAACGCATCGCCGCTGAGACCTACCAAGCCCTGCTCAAGGCCGAGCGCGGCAACAGCAGCAACCTCCCCTCTCTTGCCAGAGTGCGCACCCCGGCCATTACCCTGCTGCTGCTTGGCCTGATGGGCTGGACCTTCGCCAGCCAAGGGGCCATGACCGTCCTGCTAATGCTGCTGCCCCTGTTGCTTCTTGGCGGAGCCTACTGGCGCGAGCTCTTTGCCCTGCCCCACTATCTGCAGCAACTGGGCCGTGAATATGACAGCCTGACCCGGCTGGTCTACTCCGGTGATAACCCCGGCGCCATTGCCGATTTTCATATCAAGATGCTGCAGGCCCGCATCCGAACCGTGTTGGGGAGGATCAATGATGCCACGGCACCTCTGCAAACCCTGGCCATCAATCTGAAGCAGGCCTCTCATCAAGCCTGTCTCGATATCAACGAGCAAGATGCCCAGACCCAGCAGATGGCTACGGCTATGACTCAAATGGCCAACACAGCTCACGAGATCGCCCGCAACATTCAGGACTCCAACGGTCAGGTCAACGAAGCTCGCAATCGTTGTGAACAAACCAACCAGCAGTTGAACCAGACCGAACAACAGATCGAACAACTCGCTAAACAGGCAGAGCTGGCGTTCAACTCGGCGGTAGAGCTCGCCAACGAATCCGAACGGATTGGCAGTGTCATGGGCGAGATCCAGGGCATCGCCGAGCAGACTAACCTGCTGGCCCTCAACGCTGCCATCGAAGCGGCTCGCGCCGGGGAGCAGGGCCGTGGTTTTGCAGTGGTGGCCGACGAGGTGCGAACTCTATCGACCCGCACCCACAAGGCGACCGAGCAGATCCAGGGCAGCATCAAGCAGATCCAGCACACGCTGGGACGTTGGAAGGGGATGATGCAGGAGAACCTGCAACAGACCCGCGCATGTGCCGAGATGACCCGCCAGGGCGCCAGCAGCCTCCATACCGTGCTGGCAGAGATAGAGCTGGTCACCGAACACTCCACTCAGATCGCCACCGCTGCTGAGCAGCAACAAGCGGTCGTGGAGGAGATCAGCCGCAGCATCCACCAGATCTCCGAGTACTCCCACGCCAACAGTCAGAAGATGCTGGATGTCGATCACTCAAGTCAGGCTCTGCTGGAACGGGCCAAGCAACTGAAGGGGCTTAGCCAGACCTTCGGCTGAATCATTGCCAGCCCCATGACAGAAGCGCCACAATGGCGCTTCTGTTGTTTTTGACGAATCGGGTCTATGAGCATTGAACCAAGTCCATCCCCATTGAACAAAACAGCCCGTATCGAAGCGATCATCGCCCTGATCCCTGCCGGCAAGGTGGCCAGTTACGGTCAGGTGGCCGATCTGGCGGGGTTGCCCGGACGGGCAAGACTGGTAGGCAAGGTGCTGCGGGAAACCGACAAGGTACTGCCGTGGCATCGGGTGCTGGGCGCAGCAGGCACCATCTCCTTACCAAAAGGGTCGGCTGGCTTCGACAGACAGGCGGGATTGCTGCAGGAAGAGGGCGTGCCCGTGATTGGTGGGCGGGTCAGAATGAAGGAGTGGCAATGGCAGCCCGACCTGGCCGAGCTGCTTTTTCTACTGCCGTTTTGAGGGGATCACAGACGGATCACTCCAGCGGCGCCAGGATCTCGTCGCTGCGCACCTGCACCGGTATGGTTTCATCCGCGCGCTGCAGCAGCACCAGCAAGCTCTGTCGGTCCACTTCCAGCACATAGGCCGCTCCTTCACGGGTCATGCAGCTCATGCCCGGCCGGATCTCGTTAATCTCCATCTCAACCTCCTTGTCTACTTCGCGATTGACGACAGCTGCACTCCTTGCAGCTGTCTCAGTATACCGCTATCCATAAGCAAAGAGGCCCCTTGTCGGGGCCTCTTTTCATCAGGCTTTTTTAGCCTTTGGCAAACTCTCTTGCCAGGTACCGTTGTCGTAGTGAGCGGTCCAACCGGTCGCCTTGCCGTTGACCTCGCTCATCACGTACTGCTCCTTGGTCTTGCGACTGAAGCGCACGATGGCGGGATTGCCGTCCGGATCGGTGAGCGGGGCACCGGCCAGATACTTGTGCTTGGCCGAGATGCGGTCCTTGAAGCGCTTGAGCTCTTCCACCAGCGGCGCGCGGGTCTCGCGGGATTTGGGGAAGTTGCTGGCTGCCAGGAACAGACCGGCAGCCCCGTCACGCAGCACAAAGTGGGCATCGGACTGGGTGCACTTGAGCTCCGGCAGCGGCACCGGATCCTCCTTCGGCGGCGCGATGTCGCCATTTTTCAGGATCTTGCGGGTGTTCTTGCAGGTCTCGTTGGTGCAGCCCATGTACTTGCCGAAACGGCCGTTCTTGAGCTGCATTTCGCTGCCGCAACGGTCGCACTCGATGCTCGGCCCTTCGTAGCCCTTGAGCTTGAACTGACCCTTCTCGATCTCGTAGCCATCGCAATCCGGGTTGCGACCACAGACGTGCAGCTTGCGGCTGTCATCGATGATGTAGGCATCCATCGCAGTGCCACATACACCGCAGCGGTGCTTGGCGCGCAGCGCTTCGGTTTCGGCCTCTTCGCCGTCAGTGGCGGAGACAAACTCGTCGGCAGAGACCAGGTTGATGGTCTTCTTGCAGCGCTCTTTCGGCGGCAGGGCATAGCCGGAGCAGCCAAGGAACACGCCGGTGGTGGCAGTACGAATGCCCATCTTGCGGCCGCAATCCGGGCAGTCGATGTCGGTCATCACCATCTGGTTGGCACGCATGCCGCCCTCTTCGGGTGCCTTGTCGGCCTTCTCCAGCTCCTGGGTAAACTCGGCGTAGAAGGCGTCCAGCACCTTCTTCCACTCAAGGCTCCCTTCGGCGATGCCATCGAGCTTGTCTTCCATCTTGGCGGTGAACTCGTAGTTCATCAGCTCAACGAAGTTCTCCACCAAACGATCGGTGACGATCTCGCCCATCTTCTCGGCGAAGAAACGGCGGCTCTCGACCCGCACATAACCACGATCAACTATGGTGGAGATGATGGAGGCGTAGGTTGACGGACGGCCGATGCCGCGTTTTTCCAGCTCGCGCACCAGCGCTGCTTCGGTGAAACGGGCAGGCGGCTTGGTGAAGTGCTGGCGCGGATCCAGCTTGACCAGTTTCAGCACCTCGCCAACGGTCACCGCCGGCAGCTG
>NZ_JAAKNE010000007.1:0-71931 GCF_049170755.1 Aeromonas sp. 604176 | reverse complement strand
GTTTGAGCTGTTTGAGCTGTTTGAGCTGTTTGAGCTGTTTGAGCTGTTTGAGCTGTTTGAGCTGTTTGAGCTGTTTGAGCTGTTTGGTCTACTGAAGTTTTTCCATTTTTAATAATGTTGGGTTGTTTGTGGCTTTCAGGCACACTTGTAATAGTCAAACTAGGAAAGTACATAGTGGCTATTTTCACTCCAAACGGGAGTGTAATAATTATAGCTAAAAGGAACATCAAACCAATAAGTCTGTTTTTCTCTAGCACTTTTTTTTGGTGGAGTTGGTCAAACCCTTGGTGAAGACCCACAAAGTTGAAGGCGTCAGTGTAGCCCTCTATTGATAATTTTAGATTCTCTGCCTTATTAATTCTTTCATCCAAGACATTATTCCATTCTTGAGTTAAAGATTTAGCTTTGGTGATAGTATCAGTTATACCCTTAAGGTCCTTAACTTCAGGGCTGGCCATTAACTTTCTAAATAAATATGTCGAAAGGTCTCTAGTTGTAAAGTTAATGGATTCTTGTGCCTGTATACTAAAATTATTGATTTCCCGCTTAGGGAATACAATCACATCTTCATAATCAGATGAGATATCAATACCACTTGATAAAAAACCTTCGTAGAAAAGTCGGAAGGCAGACGTATAGAGCAATTCTGTCTTGCTATCATTCTCTAAGTCGCCATTACGAAGTTTATGCAAGCGATTAATAAAGCTTTCACCTATATCAGATATGCCAATTGAGCAATTTTGATCCCAAAAATTTGGCTCTGTAACAAATGCATTTAACATTAGGCTTATATGATAAAGCATACTCCTCTCAAATTCTGATACTTTCTCATTCTGAGAGTTTCTCTTGCAAAACTCAAATGTATCATAAACTATGCTGCGTATTTCTTTTTTTTGAAAAAATTCCATAAAACACTCTTTGATATTACTTTGTAATCACATGGGTAAAATAGTAATGTGGCTTAACTAGGCAACTTTTATTTATCCATCCACTGTATAACCTCGATCTGATCATGTCTGACCAATTTTGTTTCTCCACCTTTGATTCGATAGGCACAATAGGTAGAATTACAAATCAAACGGACGTGAGGCATATCCCCTAATAGGGGAGATATCGCTTTGCTGTGCTCAGATGTTAATTTTCCACTCTCGATTTGTTGAATTTTATCTAATGCGACATCTTTCCCTGTGTTGAAGCTGAAAGTGGCGAGCAGAAAAACTCCTATGGGCATCAGCACTAAGATGGCAAAACGATCGTAAAAAATTTTCATCCATATGAGGAGAAGGTAAAGCCTAGGGGCTGGCAAATGTGCTCTTCTACGGAGAAAACGCTTCACTTTGGGATATTGCAACAAAGATATGCGATGGCATAACCACGCCCATCTAAGTCTTAAACGGATGCAAAAGAACAACATTACAATAATGAGTAACACGCAAATAAATATGCCTAAAATATACCATAAATAGGTCTCGATAGCATCTGAAAGCAGCAAGAATCCCATAGATAAGATGATGTCTGAAGGCCATGGGAACTCGACAATATCCAGCCCATAAACGAAACATTCACCATAGTGATATGCCATTCCAGATAGATAAAGCCCAGCGGTGATAAGAGGAATTGCAGCAATAAAAGAGGTCATGAAATGGACTATCTTGGCCTGAGGCTCTTCAGGTAGTGATGACTTTCGTGCGAGCTTCAGATGCTGCCTTAACCAGTGCCAACGTATCCAGTTGATCTCTTTTTTCTTTTTCATGTATCCCTACGTTAGAACAATCAAGCTTCAAACTTGTCCGCTATTGTACCGATACTATTGCGAATGAAAACTTGGGAGCATGAACTCCAGCAGAATCTCTTCCATCTTTTCTAGCTCTTTGGTTTCCAGCCCCAGCAGTTCCCGCGCGGGATAGCTGATCTCGCGGCCCTTGATGCGGTCTTTGAGACCGTACTGGTGAATGGTGGCGAGGCGATTGGCCGAGCCGACAAACTCGACCACGGCTTGATGTTCTGTGCTGGTTGCCTTGAGCCAGCGGGGGCTGACCAGATGCTGAAACATCTTGCGGCGGGTGGTGCCGCGCATTTTCGCCAGCTTCTTTAGCGGCTTGCGCGGGGTCATGGGGCTACCATCCGGCTGGATGTTGGCCCTGATCCGTTTGCTCTGACTGGCGCGCAGGTTGCGGGCCATGTTCCCCATCAGTTGGCGGCGGGCGGCCGGTGTCATGCTGGCCAGCAGAGTATCAGCCCAGCTAATCAGCCGGTTCAGGTCGTCGGTGGCCATGGTTGTGGTTCCCCGTTGATAAAGAGCTCCCAGGTGATGCCGTCATAGGGGTCTTCCGGCGGTTCTGGCAGATGTTCCCAGCCAATCCCCTGTTCGTTCTGCCATACCTTGACCCGCTCGGTCAGCTTGACGGTGATGATGAGATCCATCAGGTCGTTGGCGAGGTATTCGGCCTCGAAGGTGATGCCATCTTTGCGCAGCTCGTCGTTGGTCATCAGCTCGGGTTGGTGTTGGCGCAGCCAGGCCAGCAGCGGCACCATGATCTGATCCGGGTGGCCGGCAAAGTCTTCAATGCCGATGGTTATGGGGTATTGCCACTCGAACGAGAGGGAGCGGGCGCCGGTGCTTTCAATATTGCCCGGGGCGATAAAGATGTGCAGCTTGTCCGGGTTGGTCTTGAGATGCGGCACGCAGCGGGTCAGCACCTCACGGATCTGTTTTGGCTTTTCCATCTTCACTCCCTTGTTGTCGTGTCTGGCAGGTGATGAGGCTATCGACCTTGGCGGCGCAACTGGCCCAGGCGGCCTCGGTCTGGCTCAGCTGGTCGAGCAAGTCGCCGTTATTGAGTGGCGCTGCCGGCGGCAGCTGGCAGGGGCTCGGGGCCGGACAGGTGAGCCTGATAATCTGTGGCGCCGGTGAGGGCGGGGCGCTGGAGCAGCCTGATAACAGGGTCAGGCAGAGGGCGATCAGCCCACGCTCTGAGTTCGGCATTTTCACGTTTGAGCCTCTTGATGGTGTCGGCGCGGGTAGCAGCAGCCTGCGCCAGCTGGTCGAGCTGGCCCTGCAGCTGCTGCGCCGCTTGTGCCTGGGTGGTCAGTTCCCGGGTTAGGGTGGCGATGGCGGTCTCTTTAAGCTGCTCGCGCCGCTCGGCCTCTTTGGTTTTCTCTTCGGCTGCCTTGAGACTGGTTTGCAGGGTGGTGATGTCCCCTTTGGCCTTGGCCGTCGAGCGGGCTGACCAGCCCCAGCCACCAAGGGCGACAACCAACGCCAGCACCAACCAGCTGAGGGGCGAGCCCAGCAGCTCACGCCACATTGGCCACCTCCTGCAGCTGATAGACCTTGGTAAAGTGCGCAAACCACTTGGCCAGCTTGGTGTCGTAGTCGTTCTCCTTAAACGCCGGGCCGTTATAGCGACGGGCGAATTCCGCCCACTTTCGCCCCTGCAGCGCTTTGTGCATGGCGGGGTCTTGCTGGATAAAGCGGCACAGGGCGGTGAGGTGTTCGACCTCGCTGCGCTGCATGGCTGCCTGCCAGTCGCTGGCAGAGGCAAAGCCCAGCGGCTGCCAGTGGTAGCCCATGATCTGGAACATGCCCCAGCTGGCCGACTCGATGGCCGCGTCCCGATGCAGGCTGATGGCCAGTTGCAGCCGTTCCCACTCGGCTGCGCCGCCCGCATAGCCGCCGCGTTTGGGGTTGACCAGGTTGGGGTAATGGGTGGCTAGCTGGTCGGCAGCCCCCTTGCCCTGGTGTTTGGTGAGCTGCTGGTAGAACACATGCCGCTCGAACAGCACCACCGGGCGCATGGCTTGGGTGAAGCCTTCGCCGATGCTCTCGACCTGGGCAACGGTGGCCATGGTGGCCAGCGGCACCGCCAGCAGATCGGCGCCGGCCTGCATGTGGTTGATGGTCAGCTGGTTGCCGCGTTCACTGCCGAGCAATGCGGCCAGGGTACGCGGGCCCGCCTGACCGATGGCGGCGATCATGTAATCCCGCTGGAAGGCTATCAGCGCTTGCTCGGTTGCCTCACCAAACCAGCCATCGACAGCCACCGGATAACCGGCGGCGGTGAGGCGGCGTTGCAGGTCTGCCACGGCGGTGCCGGTATCCCCTTTTTTCAGGCTCATGGCTGGTACCTCCGGTAAATATCCCGGGCATGGTCGGTGCTGGACGGTTTGCCTCGGGGCAGTAGGTGGTGCACCGAGCCGCGGGTGTTGAGCACGGCGCATAGCAGGAAGAGGGCAAGCCCGAAGGCGGCCGGGTCTGGCACCGGAATGCCACCGAACAGAAAGCGCAGCGGAATGGAGCCTGACAGCACGCAGAGCAGCCACGCCATCCAGGCGGGCAGGGCGCGATATGCGCCACCTTTGCGGTCAAACAGCATGACCCGCAGGAAGATGGCGGCGCAGATCAGGGCGTAAAGGGCGGTGTAGATAAATACACCTGTTGGAGTGGTCGGGATCATGGTTGCCCCCTTTTGTTAAACAAGGCTTCAAGTAGCCGATCTTGATTGCGCATGATGAGCTGCAGCAGTCGCACCATCATGGCGGAGGCGATCAGCGAGCCGATCGCATTGCTGACCTGGACGCTGGCGGGCAGCAGTACCTCCAGCAGTTGGCAGGTAAAGCCAGCCAGCAGCAGGCCACTGACAAACGAGGCGACAAACAGGGCAATCCGGCGCAGGCGCCCCTGCTCTTCGGCGGCCGAGATAAACAGCACCGCGCCAGTGAGCGCGCCGAGCACGACTGAGGGATCCACCCCGGGCAGGGTGAACAGTAAGGCCAGACCGGTGAGGGTGCTGGTTGCGGCGCTGGAGGAAATCGGTTCTGGCATCGTGCTCTCCTATCGTTTGCTGCCGCAGTGGCGGGCGAGTTGGTATTCGTGGATGGTCTGGCAGTCGGCGCAGCGTTCGCAGCCCCGGATCGCCTCGCGGCGCTCTTGCGGGATCGGGTCGTCGCAGTCGATGCAGTAGTGGGGGCCAGTGCCCGCAATGCGGGCGGCATGAATGCGGGCAGCCAGTTGTTGCTCGCTGATGTTGGCCAGTCGTTCGAGTTCGTCGTCGAGGCGGCTCATGTCGGTGTTCTCTTTTTTCGCATGACAGTCAGTCCCATAGCTGGATCTGCGGCTGTTCGGCCTGAGTGGGGGCCGATGGCATGTTGATGAGGGTGCCGGTCGGCAGGATGGGGCCGAGTGCTGCCAGACCGGGGTTGAGGTTGAGCACCTGCTCGGTGATGCCTGCGGTGTAGCCGTAGTGACGAAACAGGATGAGATCGAGGGTGTCGCCCTGCAGGCTGCGCAGTTGCATCAGATGAGCTCCACCGTGGTGTGGGTGGTGCCGATGATGTCGCGGATGGCAAAGCGGGCGTCTCGGTAGAGGTCATCCGAACTTATCTCTTTGGCATCGGCCCCTTTGATGCCGTCACCGGTGGCGCTGTAGTCGGTGTAGCGCTCCAGCAGGTTGGCGCGGGTCATGGCGTAGACGGCGCGCCGATAGCTATGCAGGTATATCGATTCGCCATTGATGGGCTCGGCGGGGACTGCTGCCAGGGTGGCGTGACCTTCACTTTCTCTGGCGCTGCGCCACTGGGCCAGATCCCGGTTG
The DNA here is from genome assembly GCF_049170755.1 of Aeromonas sp. 604176. Lineage (NCBI taxonomy): Bacteria > Pseudomonadati > Pseudomonadota > Gammaproteobacteria > Aeromonadales > Aeromonadaceae > Aeromonas > Aeromonas sp. 604176. Next base: position 66,337 of record NZ_JAAKNE010000007.1, on the reverse strand, counting down.
ACGCTGGTGATGGCGTCGATCACCGCATGAGTGAGGCGGGCGGTGGTGACGGTGCCATCAAGCCGGACGGTGTCGCGCAGCGCGCAGAGCGAGATGGCCGGCCAGAAGGGGGCGCTGGTGATGTCGCCCTCTTCTGTGGCGGCCGGGGTCGGGTTGGTGGCTAAAAATCCGGTGCTCATGGTGCTCCTGATTTGAGGTAGCGCCGCATGTTGGGCGGTGGTCGGGCCGTCCGGTATGCCGCTGGCATTCGTCAGGCCCGAGCCGCCCAGGGTGCGGGGTTCGCTCGGTTAGCTGGCCTCGCCGGGGGCGGGGTCAGGCTGTTCGGGTGGCTGTGATTCGGATTGAGGCTCTGCGCCCGGCTGCGGTGCCGGTTCGTTGGCGGGCTGGCCGGCGGCGGCTTTATCCTTTTTGATCTCGCGCACCAGATCTTCCAGTTCTCGCTTGATGCCCACCTTGTCGTGCAGCTCGATGGCGCGGCGGTAGTGGTCGGCCGCTTGCTCCTTGAGCCCTTCGGCATAACAGGCGCGGCCCACCGCCTTGTGCAACTTGGCGCGTACCTGGTCGAAGATGTCGCAGTCAGCCAGCATGCTCATGTAGCTGCTGAGTAATGGCAGGGACGGGCCATTACCCGCCTCTTGCAGCTTGATGGCGGTATCGGCCACCTCTTCGGCGATGAGGGTGGGGGCGGTGCGTTCGTACTGGTCCGGGGTATTGAGGCCGTGGCGGATCACGTAATCAGCCATTGGCAGGGCGCCTGCCAGATCGCCGGTGTCGAGGTGCCACAGCATCACGGTTACCATGACGTCATCCTGACCACCGCGATCGGCGGCCAGCAGGCCATCAATCCACGGTGTGTAGGTGGCCAGCATGGTGCGTTTGGCGTCAATCTTGCGCTCGAGGCTCTGAATGCCCTTGAGGGTGCGACGGTGCTCGGCCAGCTGCATCAATTGGAGTTCGTACTGGTTGGCGGCGGCGCGATCCTGCTCGGGATTGGCCGCCCCTTGCAGGGCGGCCATGATGCGGGCGGTGTGTCGTTGTGCAGGTGTCATCGTGGCTCCTTAACCGCCTGCAGGCGCAGGTTTGGCGCCCAGCGTGATGTTTTCTGCGACGGCGATGCAGTCGTAATCCTCGACCACGTAGGCATCGTTGGAGGATTCCCAGTTGACGATGCGGTCGAGGCTCGGCTGCTCTTCCAGGTGGCGACGGCGGCCGCCGATCTGCCAGTAGATGGAGAGGTTGTCGAGGCGGGTGACGATCAGGGTGTCTTCCGGGACGAAGGGGACGCGGATCGCCAGCAGACCGCCAATCTGTTTCTGGCTCACCAGCACCTGACCGGCCAGCTTGTTCTGGTTGTCTCGGGTCTCGTTGAGGATGGGGAAGTATTTGTCGGCCAGCAGTTTACGACCGCAGATCACCACCAGATCGGTGTCGTCCTGGTACCAGGGTTTGATCTTGCTGTTGACCAGATCGAACACTAGGGCGTCGAGGTTGCCGTAATCCCCCTCTTTGGTGTCGGTTTCACTGTTGGGCTGGTAGATGTAGATATGGCCGGTGCCCGCATCTCCTTCGCTCATCACCTGGGCGGGAGCATCATGGCGGGTGTGCTCAATCCAGCCGATATTGACGTCTTGCAGCATGGGGAACTGGACGCGATCGGTGTCTTTCGCGGCAAGTTTGCCGTTCCAGCCGATCATGATGCGGTCCAGGCCCTGGCGCTTGACGATGGCATCGCGAATGCGGATCTGGAAGTCTTTGAACTTGGCCCAGGCATCAAGCTTGGCGTAACCGATGCTGGTGTCGTAGTTGGTCTTTTCGCATTCGTATTTGGTGTTTTGCAGCCCGGTCGGGTCGAACGGGACGCGAGCCTTGCCGCCACTGGTATCGGTGCGAGAGGCAATGGTGCCATTGATGCCGATGCCGACCTTTTCCCCTTTGAGTTCATCCACCGGCACGATGTTGATCATGCTGAGGAAGTCGACGGACTCCTGCATTTTGGTTTCCAGCTTTTGCTGGATGCTGGGCTCGACACTGAATTGCACCATGGCCGAGCTGACGGCATTCAGGCTCGCCAGTTGGCTGGTGTACTGCTCGAATTGCTGACGGGTATCGTTGCGCATTATCGGGGTCCCTTAAAAATCGGTGGAGGTCGGCTTGGTGCCATCGTCACCGGTGGCAGGCTGGCGCTTGTGGCTGACATCTTCCTGGCGCTCGAGCTGGGTGGTCAGGTCGGCCAGGGCTTTGGCAGTCTCCGTTTGCCGGGCAGTCAGTTCGTTGAACTTGGTTTGCAGGTCGGTATCGAGGCTGGTCACCTCTTTGGCCACGGCTTCGACGGCCTGATGCACCTCGCTGAAATCGGCGGTCGATTGCTGCTTGTGGCTGGTGAAAATGGCGCTGATCCGTTCCAGCAGGCCCGGGCCTTTCTCCTGCTCATCGTCAAACTCGATGACGGTTTCGAGGGCTTCGGTAAACAGGCATTCCGGATGGTATTTGCGGTCGGCCAGCGGGTTGACCGCGGCTTTGCTGCAGAACTGCAGCATTTCGGTGCCAAGGCTTGCCGGGCTATCGGTCACGGCCAGCCCCATCATGTAGGCCCCTTTGTCGTTCAGGTTGGGGTGGATCTCGATGGAGGTGTAGACCTTCTGGCGCTTCTTGTTGAGCGCGATCAGCTCCGGCGTCGGGTCAATCTGGACGAACAGGGCCAGCCGCTGTTCCCCTTCGATGGTGACCTCTTCGGTCTTGGCGGCGGTGATGTCGCCGTACATCTTGAACAAACCGTTGGGGTCGAGGCCCCGGATATGCTCCATATTGACCCGTGCGCCATAGGTGGCCTGGTTGTAGCGCTGGGCCATCTGCTCAATCCATTCGCGGGTGATGGCGCGACCGTCGGTGGTGCCCCCCTCAACCGCAACACGGAAGAATTTGGACTTAGGCATGTGCTGGGATCCCTTTGGTAATTGGGTAGTGATGTCGCGGTTATGGTCTGGGTGAGCGGCGGGATCGTGCAATCCGGGGCCAGTGTGTGGTGGTGCTACACACTGGCAGTGGGGCGTTTGGGGTAGTAGCGGCTGGGTAGACTGGCGCCATGACAACAGCACCCATCACCTTTCCCCATCTCGACCCCAGACGGCAGGCTATGTACCTGTTCTTTCAGGGGTACCCGCTGCGCGCCATTGCCGAGTTGCTGCAAATGCCGGAGGGTACCGTCTCGACCTGGAAGAAACGCGACGGCTGGGAGGACATCAAACCGATAGACCGGGTGGATAGCGCCATCGAGGCGCGCATGATCCAGTTGGTGATGAAGGAGACCAAGAGCGGCGGTGACTTCAAGGAGATTGATCTGCTGGGTCGCCAGCTTGAGCGTATCGCCCGGGTCAACAAGTACAGCAACGGCGGCAACGAGGCTGATCTCAACCCCAAGGTGGCCAACCGCAACAAGGGGCCGAAGAAGGCGCCCGAGCGCAACGTGGTGGAGCCCGAGCAGCAAGAACGGCTCATCGAGCGGTTTGAGTCGACCATGTTCGATTACCAGCGGGTCTGGTATCAGGCCGGGCAGGAGTACCGGATCCGCGACCTGCTCAAGTCGCGCCAGATCGGGGCGACTTACTTCTTTGCCTTCGAGGCGTTCATTGATGCCCTGGTGACCGGGCGCAACCAGATTTTCCTGTCAGCCAGCAAGGCGCAGGCCCACATGTTCAAGCAGTACATCATCCAGTTCGCCAAGGAGGAGGGGGTTGAGCTCAAAGGTGACCCCATGGTGCTGCCGAACGGGGCGCACCTTTATTTCCTTGGCACCAACGCCCGCACCGCCCAGAGCTATCACGGCAATATCTACATGGATGAGTACTTCTGGATCCACGGCTTTCTGGAGTTCCGCAAGGTGGCCTCCGGTATGGCGATGCACAAGAAGTGGCGCCAGACCTACATTTCTACTCCCTCCAGCCTTTCCCATCCCGCTTATGGATTCTGGTCTGGCGCCAACTTTAACCGCGGCAAGGCCAAGGCCGACCGGGTCGAGATTGACCTGAGCCACGCCAACCTGTCTGCCGGCAAGTTGTGTGCCGATGGGCAATGGCGGCAGATCGTCACGGTGGAAGATGCGGTGCGCGGCGGCTGTAACCTGTTCGACCTGGATCAGCTGCGCAGTGAGTATTCCGAGGATGAATATCGCAACCTGCTGATGTGCGAGTTCATGGATGACACCGAGAGCCTGTTTCCGTTGGCGACGCTGCAGCGCTGCATGGTCGACAGCTGGCTGGTGTGGGAGGACTACAAGCCCCACACCTTGCGGCCGCTGGCCAACCGGGCTGTGTGGATCGGCTATGACCCGGCCAAGGGGGGCAAAGGTGACAGCGCCGGCTGCGCGGTGCTGGCCCCGCCACTGGTGCCGGGCGGCAAGTTTCGGGTGTTGGAGCGCCACCGCTGGCAGGGGATGGACTTTGACGCCCAGGCCAAATCCATTCGCGCCATCTGCGATCGCTACAACGTCGCCTATATCGGCATCGATACCACCGGGATCGGGGAGGGGGTTTATCAGCTGGTGAAGCAGTTTTACCCGGCAGTCACCGCCATTCAGTACAACCCCAATGTGAAGATGCGGATGGTGATGAAGGCGCAGGATGTGATGAACAAGGGGCGGCTGGAGTTCGACAGCGGCTGGACCGACTTGGCCCAGGCGTTTATGAGCATCCGCCGCGCCGTGACCCAAAGCGGCAAGCTGCCGACCTTCGAGGCCAGCCGCTCCGATGAGACCAGCCACGCCGATATTGCTTGGGCAACCATGCAAGCCCTGTTACACGAACCCCTTGAGGGGCAGACCGGCACCAATTCCGGCTTTATGGAGATTTACTGATGAGTGAGCAGATCAACTCGCCTGCCGGTGTGCAGGCGTTTACGTTTGGGGAGGCAATCCCGGTATTATCCCAGCGGGAGGTGTTCGATTACCTCGAGTCGATGCACAACGGCCGCTGGTATGAGCATCCCCTGAGCCTGCACGGGCTGGCGCGGGTCTATCGGGCGGCAGTGCATCACGCCTCGGCCATCCAGGTGAAGCGCAATATCTTGCGCGGCTGTTTCATCCCTCATCCCAAACTGAGCCTGGCCGCCTTCACCGGGCTGGTGATGGATTACGAGATCTTCGGCAACGCTCACCTGCAGCGGGTGCGTAACCGGCTGGGTGGCACGCTGCGCTATGACCAGATGCCGGCCAAGTACACTCGCAGATCCCTCGACCTGGCTCGCTATTGGTGGGTGCCAAGGCCTGGGGATGAGGTGGAGTTGCCCGCCGGTGATGTGGGGCATGTGATGGAGGCGGACGTTAACCAGGAGATTTATGGCATCCCCGACTATGTGGCCAGCCTGAACTCGGCACTGCTTAACGAGTCGGCCACCCTGTTTCGCCGTCGCTACTACGAGAACGGCAGCCATGCGGGGTTCATCCTGCACATCAGCGATGCCCTGCAGAACGAGGGCGACATCACCGCGCTCAAGACGGCGCTGCAAAACAGCAAGGGGCCGGGCAACTTCCGCAACCTGCTACTCTACACCCCGGGTGGCAAGGCGGATTCGGTGAAGCTGATCCCGGTGGCCGAGATTGCGGCCAAGGATGATTTCCTTTCCATCAAGGGGGTGAGCCGGGATGACCAGCTGGCAGCCCATCGGGTACCGCCGCAACTGATGGGGGTGGTACCAAACAACACGGGCGGGTTTGGGGATGTGACCAAGGCGGCCCAGGTGTTTGACGTCAACGAGATCGACAGCATGAAGGCGAACTTTGCGCAGTTCAACGAATGGGCAGGGGAGGAGATAATCCGGTTCACCTCCTATCGACTGTCAGATCTGACAGTGCAAAGCTGAAAACCTTGGCTATCTTCAAAAAGCCTCATCATGATGGTGAGTGTCGAATGGCAATAATATAAAGCCCCCTTCCTCCGGGGGCTTTGTTTTGGCTGAGCTCCCATCCTGCCAGAGCCCATCAGTCGCGTTACAGGCCATCGCCGGCTATCTCTTCGCACCCGTACTCCCGAGATCCTTCATGCGCACCTGCGAGCATGAGCGAAGCCTCGAAAGGCCCCTCAATACCCTGCGCGCGCAATCGGGACCCCGCCTCGCCTGCGCGCTTTATGTGTTGAAAATCATGCAGGTGAACGACTGGTGGCGGGTATCAGCTCCCCGCGCCAGCACTGGCCGCGCGGGGGGGATAGCGGATCCTTTTTGAGATCCTTCACTTTCTGTCAGATCCTTTCACCGTCCGTGCAGTTTGACACAGTACCATCTTGTGTTTTCCACTCACTGATAAGCACATTTGGAAGCTTTGATATAAAGATCTGGCTTGGCCCTGAGTTGATCGGGGAATTTGCTTGCTAGCTGATGATGCCAGTAGGGAGCCAGCATCTCCTGATGGGGGGACTTTGGACCCAGAGTTACATGTTTTACCGGGGCAAGGTGATTGGTTCGGTGAAGCTCCAGATAGAGTCGGGGAGGTGTACCTTTTATCAAGTCAGGTTCTTGCACCTGAATTTCTTTGGCTCCGTATTCCAGATGGGTGACGATAACGCGGTGCTCTTTTTCTGCTTCATAGTCAGCATCTTTGAGCAGATATGGTAATGGTCCCAACAGCCACGATAGGTCTTGACGCCCTTCCTTATCTGGAGTGGCTCCCAGAAAGTCGTTGACTGCGCTTTTTAATTCCTCAAATAACCTCCTGAGGGGCCCTCCTTCCTCTTCGCCATGAATCTGCATCTCATCTTTGATATAGACGACGCGATAGAACGCTGCGCTTTCTTGCGGTGATTTACCGGAATTGGGGAATGCTACACTTTTCGCATCTTTTTGAGCTTCACCTTGTTGTTTTGATAATAGATCGAACTCAAAAAAGTTGTCTGGATCAAATGTAATGGCACAGCCACAGGCGTCTTCTTTCTGATGGTCCTTGCTGTAAAACCGCCACATATTCAGGCTGTCTTCCTCTGGCAGAAAACATCCGACAAAGGCAGGTTTACTTTCAACTGGAATTTGGTCAAGATGGCGCCAGAGTAGCTTCCCTTCATTGGGGTCATTGAGCGCATTGATATGCCCCAACCGTAGAGGACTTTGCTCCAGTAACAGGGCATTGCCCACCTGTAGTGAGGTATAGTGGGTCATTGTGACCCCAGCTTTAGCTTTCAGCTCAGCCAGGATACGTTCTCTTATGTTTGTTATCTGTGGTGAGCGCGCATGGCGTTCTGCTTGGTCATGGAGTTCAATCGCTTTAAAACGGAGCTGGAATGGAGCATTCCGTATAGCTTTCCGAAAGAGGGCTTGTGCTCTTGCATAGCTCTGTTTAACTGCGTATCCGTTCAAACACGCAAGACCAAGGTTGATGGTGCCTTGAGCTTCTCCTCCCTTACTAGCCTTGCGAAATAAACTTAATGCTGTGCGATCGTTTTGTTCTACGCCCCGACCCGTTACATACATGTACCCGAGATTACAATGGGCACGTGCAAGACCTTGGTCTGCGGCTTTACGGAACCACTCTACCGCCTTGTTATCGTTTTGCTCTACCCCTCGGCCCTCTTGGTACATCAATCCCATATTGCATATGGCATCAACATTTCCTTGTGCTGCGGCTTTGCAATACCACTCTACCGCCGCGCTATAGTTTTGCGCGACCCCTCGGCCTTCTTCGTACATAAATCCTATTAGGCACTGGGTTTCAGCATCCCCTTGTTCAGCGGCTTTGCGATACCACTCGAATGCCATGCTATCGCTTTGTGCTACACCTAGTCCCTCTTGGTACATCAATCCCAGATTAATCTGGGCATGTTGATGATCTTGTTCGGCGGCTTTGCGATACCACTCGGAGGCCCTAATATCACTTTGCACTACCCCTTGGCCATCTTGGAACATCACACCCAGATTAAACTGAGCCTCTGCGTGTCCTTGTGCAGCTGACTTGCGATACCACTTTAGAGCTTTGCGGTCACTCTGTTTGACTCCTTTCCCAAAGTCGTATCTAGCACCAAGCTGAAACTGTGCACTGGCATCACCGGCCTTGGCATTTATCATTAGTTCGGTGATTTCTTTTGGTACTTCTGCCTTATCCATATTCCATTACCCATGCTCTTGTTTTTATATCAACCCACACCGATTTTCATATGCAGATGTTTCCGCAACATACCAAAAATGAGGTGCTTATTTTAAATGTGGATATTTTGCATAAAGTCCTAAAAATTGTCGATGAAAGGGAAGCCGAGTTCCCCCAAATATTGTTGATCAGGTTCTCATTACCAACCTTTTGGCATCGGTAGGCGGTGCAGGTGGGGGATCAACCTGTTCCAGTCGCGGTGGCTGTGGTCGGCAGGCTGCACATGGCGGGTCTTGTCGGCCAGGATGCGCTGGGCGGCTGACAGGGTCATCGGGTATTCGTAGATGATGGAGTAGTAGGTGCCGGCTTAGCGGTGCTCGGCCACATGTCAGTGCTTATCAGGGAAAATAGGCATCTTACCCTGCCCAGCAGCACAACATCGCCGGCAGGGTAAGGGTTCTACACAAGGAAGTGGGCATTAATTTCGGCAGGTAACATACACAACAGCAGACAAGCCTATAGGTATTGAGCTATCTCTACAGGCTTGCTGTCTTCACTCACTCCAATATTCTTCAACCACTACGTTGCCAGAGAGATCAGTTTGGCGAATGCTCTGCCTTTTGTTAAGGCCGTTCAGAGTGATTTCCTCAGTGTGAACCACCTTGCCGACAACCTGCCCATCCTCATTGACAACTGAGTATGTGCAGACATCGGTTTGTCCCATAGTTCCTCTAGTACGAGAATTTTCGTGTTTCAGTTTTTCATCTGGCTGTAGCTTTACTCGATTTTCCACATATCCTCCTGATGATTAGGTGTGATAGAAAAGAACTTGAATCTAGCCTACTGATTGATCCTTTTCACAATTATTGACTCTTAGGTGGAGCTGGAGCCAAATGTCGCACGGTGATCCGATTTTGGTGGCTTGCTATACTGTGTATTTATACAGTTGCACAGAGATTGCCAGCATGTTTGCTCAACCCGCCCCAGATGCTCCCTTGTTGGAGCTACCCCTGTTTCTCTCCCCGGTGGCCTGCGGCTTTCCGTCGCCGGCGCAGGACTACACCGAGCAGACCATCGACCTCAACCAGCTGTGCGTAGTCCATCCGGCGGCCACCTACTTCGTGCGGGCGGCCGGTGACAGCATGGTCGACCACGGGATCCGCGATGGCGACCTGCTGGTCGTCGACCGTAGCCGCAAGGCCAGGCACGGTAGCGTGGTGGTCGCCGCGGTTGATGGCGAGTTCACGGTGAAGGAGCTGCAGCTTGCGCCAACCGTGGCGCTGCTTCCTGGCAACCCGGCCTATCAGCCCATCCATTTCAGTGAGGGGCAGGAGTTGGAAATCTTCGGGGTAGTGGCCTTTGTCGTACACAAGATGGATACCCCATGAAAAAGCGCTGCGCTGTCGCCCTGGTCGATGTGAACAACTTCTACGCCAGTTGTGAGCGGCTGTTTCGCCCTGACTTGAAGGGGCGGCCCATCGTGGTGCTCTCCAACAACGATGGCTGCGTGGTGGCCCGTTCGGCGGAGGCCAAGGCCCTGGGCATCAAGATGGGAATTCCCTATTTCCAGATCCGCCAATTCTTCGAGGCCATGGGCGGGGTCTGGTTCTCCAGCAACTACGCACTCTATGGCGACATGTCGAACCGGGTGATGACCATTCTGGAGGGAATGGCCCCGGGAGTGGAGGTCTACAGCATCGACGAGGCCTTTATCGAACTGAGTGAGTCCTGGGCGGGCGACCTGGTGGCCTATGGCCGCCAGATTCGCGAACGGGTGCAGCAGTGGACCGGGTTAACCGTCGGGGTTGGCATTGGCCCCACCAAGACGCTCGCCAAGCTCGCCAACTATGCCGCCAAGAAGTGGCCGGCCACTGGCGGTGTGGTGGATCTGCGGGATGAAGCGCGGCGCGCACGGCTCATGGCGATCACCCCTGTGGACGAGATATGGGGCATTGGCCGGCGGCTATCGGCCAAGCTGGAGGCTCAGGGCATCAAGACCGTGGCTGACCTGGTCGTCGCTGATCCCAAGGCACTGCGGCGCCGATATGGCGTGGTGGTCGAGCGCACGGTGCAGGAGCTGCGGGGGATCCCCTGCGCCGAGCTGGAGCAAGAGGCCCAGGCCAAGCAGCAGGTCATTTGCTCGCGCTCGTTTGGGGAGCGCATCACCCAGATAGGCCCCATGCACCAGGCGCTGGCCGGCTACATGGAGCGGGCCGCCGAGAAGCTGCGGGGGGAGGGGATGTGCTGCCAGCACGTGACCCTGTTCATTCGCACCAGCCCGTTCAGCGACCGGGAGCCCTATTACGGCAACCAGGTGAGTACCAAGCTGGCCATGCCCACCCATGACACCCGGGCGCTGCTGGCCCTGATCCCGGAACTCCTCCCCCGCATCTGGCGCGACGAGCAGCGTTACCAGAAAGGGGGCGTCATGCTGGCCGACTTCACCCCTGCAAACATGCAGCAGGGCGACTTGTTCGCCGCACAGCAGCAATCCCCACGCAGCGAGGCACTGATGCAGGTCATCGACAAGATCAACCAGGGGCGGCTGGGGAAGGTCTACTTTGCGGCCCGTGGCCGCGACACCCGGGAGTGGATGATGAAGCGGGAGCAGTTAAGCCCCCGCTATACCACCGTGCTCGGCGAACTTCCGGTGGTGAAGTAAGGATGACAATTGTATGTATAATATAATTCTTGGTATATGTTAAATTGCTTATTGAAATTGTTAGCTTTTTATCCAACCTAAGAGCTTTTTAAAGCCCTCAATAGCTAACTCTGCTTGACGAAGAGGTGAAGGGGTTATTACATCTTTAAGAAATTTATCTATATCTAAATTGCTTTGTACTGTGGTTGGTTTGTATGTATTCTCTGGGCTTTTGAACATGACATCGCTGTTCGGATTCACTCTTGGTCGCTCAGTTGTACTCGCTTCATGAATGTTTTTAATGACATTGTTGACCTGCTCACTAGAATGTATACCTGTTATGCACCATGTAACAAAATGCTCACAATTATTCACTAATGGGTTGTACCAGTCCTCACCAAGGCGTTTAAATGCCCTTTTTGCACTATCTTCTCTTGAGTAAGGGCGAATTGTGTATTCTTTAATCCAAAAATTATTACCCTGTGTAAACTCATTTAAGGATGATAAGCAGATATCTCCATTTGACGCACCACCTCCAAGTCCTGAATAATGAATTATTTGATCATCACCAACACACAATCCATGATGTGTGTAGCCAAATCGTTGAGTGACGACGTGATCACCTACAGTGATTTTCATACAACCCCCTTACATTTAGTGCTTTTATTTTGGCTATTTAATATCTCAGAGACCTTTAGCAATACATATAAGGTTGTCACATAAATCCAAAATTTCAAATCAGTTAAATAATGATGTTATTTAATTCTTATTCTTATTCTCATTCTTTGCCGGGGGCATCTTGTCCCAGCGTCTTCAATTCTATGCACATCTCTAGCTGATAGGACTCCTCCTTGCTGCATCTCGCTCTCGATCCAGCGGTGCGTTCCAGCACGACCCAAGCTTAGTATTCTTGGACAAGCTAGGACTGTGATCGAGGCGACACATCAGACACAGTCAGTAGTTTGTAGGTATAGGGCGTGTCGGGGAGTTCGCCCTGCAGGGCGTCCTGCTTGGAAAATAGGTCAGTCAAACTCTACCTCGCTCATCAGTTCGTCAAACAACGGGCTTTCCTGCCGCTCTGCCCAGTCTAATTTATCAAGTACGCGCCAGAGCTCACACCGATATGGATTTGGCAGACCCGTGATCCACTGATGGCATGTTGCAAATCCGCAAGTGTTTAACAGCTCGTAGCAATCCATTACCAGTGTCGGCCAATGTTCATCATCGGGAGGAATAGTGTCGGGCTGTTCGTTCGGTTCTGGTACACCGACCAAGGCACGCAGCCATTCCAGCTCGATAAGTGGGTCGTCATTGCCCGATGGGGTCAAGCGGCTCGACTGCACCTGCCCGTTCTCCAGCCAGAGGGTGAAACCATCGGCCCTGACATTGGCACCAGCCCGCATACGTTCAATGGAGAAGGGTGATAACCCCCATTGTTCCCTCATGATCTGCTCTGCGAAGGCATCAGGAGCCGGCCGCGTACAGTTATTGTCAGAGCTCCAAGGTGCCGGGCTGTCGCCCGGCTTAACCCCAACCCCCCTCGCTGCAGCCTCGGCGGCTCTATTAGCAACATAGGTACCTGCAGGCACCACTTCCCACCCTTGCAGGCGGGTTTTGATGCCAAGGCGAGCGGAGGTGATGCCCATCAGTCGCTTGATGTCTTCGCCATAGCTGTTGGCCTGCTCCTCGATGAGGTGGGCCAGCTTGATGGGGTGTTCGGCACGGGTCGCCAGTGCGCCGCCCATGGCGTGCAGGTAGCAGCGGAAAATGCCGTTATCAGCGGCAAATCGGGCTGCCTCAAAGCGCGGGTCTTGCAGTACTGGCTTGGGTGGGCCCACCAGATCGGCATGCTTCTTGGCGTTGCTGATGCGGCGCAGCTCGCGCCATACCCCTACCGGGGCGCCGCCGATCTGCTGGAAGGTGCGAATACCCCACCAACTGGCCCAGGCCACGGCATGCAGGGCACCCTCATCGGCGGCGGTACCGGCCTCCTCGTCATCGTCCAGGTAGGCGCCGTCGATGTTCTTGGCAATGTATTTGGCGAGATAGCCGGCGGCATCCCCCTTGGCCGGGTCTATCTCTTTCCAGTCAAAGCGGGGAGTAAAGTCGGTAAAGGGTGGGGCGCCTTTGATATTCCGCACCAGCTCGTCGTGGTCATCGGTCAGGGCATAGCGTTGCAGGATACCGATCACCCGGTTGCGATCTTCCGGGCGCATAAATAGCAGCAGGTGCCAGTGCGGGGTGCCGTCGTGGTGGGCCTCGCACACGCGAAATCCATAAACAGGGGCGTTCCACCGTTTGAGGGCAGCTCTGGCGCGGCTCCAGAGTTTGGCCAGATAGCCGCAGGTCTCCCGCGGCGTGGCCCCTTGATATCGCTTGTTCTCTACCGCTTTGCCATTGTGCTTTTGTGCCCAGGCATGAAAGCGGCTCGGCGCTGTCCAGGTGAAGAAGATCCCCACATGACCCTGCTCCTCGGCATAGTCATTGAACCCCCGCGCACGCACCATCATTTCGTTGCGGCGGTTGACCGGGTTGGCGTTGCTGGCCTCCCAGCAATCCTTCATCGACACGACCAGGTCATAACGCTCGTTCACCACTTCCGACTCGGCCAGCCAGCGCATCATGGCCCGCTTGCGTTCGCGTACCACCTTCATGGTGGCGTTCGATACATAAGCAGATACGCCCTTGCGCACTTTGCCGAGCAGGATATTGATGTGCTCTTGCAGCCTGTCCCAGCAGCGGTTGACGCGTTTCTCCCACCACTTGGCAGAGAGCAGGCGCACCATCACGCTCAGGATCCAGTTATCCCGAGCCTCTTCGGTTTTGAACTTCGGCAGCTCGCCGATAAACCCCCACTGGTCTGCAGGCTGGCGCATCAGCTCCCAGGTCTGCAGCAGATCCGGCTCAGCGCCCTCCTTGATGCCCTGCTCGATGTGCTTGTAAATGGCTGCGGTCTGGTTGGCGAACTGGTGGGCAATCTGTTTGCGGCCGGTGTCATCGCGCATCTGTTTCGGATCGACCGGGATGGCCTGGAGCTGCATCCGCACCCACTTGGTTCGCTCCCTCAACCAGATGTTGGCAGAGCGGCAATGGGTGAAGCTGCAATCCTTGCGGCGGCGGATGTACTGCTTGAACAGGTTCTTGGTCAACTCGGTGGAGAGCCCATCGAGCAGTTGCATGGCCCAGATCAGATCGTACTGACCGCGGTCACCAGCAAAAGCGGCGTCAAAGTTGACGCCGGGCAGAGAGTTGCAAAGGGTATCGATGCGCTGCCGCAGTGTTCTTTTCGACAGCGGCAGGCGTTTGGTCTTGCTGGTCATGCAGAGAGATAACTCGATAGCTGTTTGATGTGGGATTGGTAGTCGCGAACGCTCATTTGGGCGTGCTCTTTTAATCGGCGAGCGGTCGCACACTGGCGCAGCAAATGCTTGATGCTGGCGTGGGGGCGGGCAGGTAGTCGGCGAGCATGGGCCAGCTCCCGCTGATAATGACGCAGCCGTGCCGAGTCTTCCCGGTAGGTGGCTTGCCAGCGATCTTGAAGGAGCGTGAGCTCCCATTGCAGTCCATGGCTCATTTGATGATCTCCCCCTGTCCATGCAGTGGTGCGCACTCGGCCCACCACTCGGCAATTTCCCGGGCCAGTGCCAACTCCTGATTGGCAGCGGCCAACCAGTAGACAGTGCGCATTGCGCCAAGCGCCAGCAGCTCGGCCACCTGATCCCGGTTGCCTCTGGCATCGCTGCCCGCAGCGATAAACTCGGCGCGGGCGGCAAACCAGTGGGTGGTCAGCTGGCTGACCGGTGTGGTGGGCTGCATATGTTCAGGGGCGGCTTCGCTCTGCTCTTGTTGGGCGTCCAGCTCAAACAGTTCGAAGTTGCTCATCGCATGCCTCATCTATTGACTGAAAGTCCGGCTCATCGATGGCGATATGGCCTGCCTCGATGCGGATCGAGATACCGAGTTCACCACCACAGCAAAGCGGGGCTGTCGGCAGCAGTTTCGGTTCGTTCTGGGCTAGCCACTCTTTCAGGCTGGCCAGGGTAAACAGCGTGGTACTCATGCCTCATCCCCCATCACCAAATCGTCATCGAGCAGATCCGCAGGCTTGCTGGTCACCACCAGTTGTACCTGGATGTATTCATCCCCCGAGTAGAGTGCGCCCAGGGCGATGCGGTTATCCTCGGCGCGTGCGGCAAACATCTCGGCTAGCAGACCCTCGATCACCTTGGGTGCTTGGTTGGCAATCTTGATGGCGTCACTCATGGGCGGGCCCTCCGGTTGAGGTGGTGAAACAACTGGTGCCAGCGCAATGACTGCTGCGCCTGGACTAACAGGGATTTGCCCTCTGACCCCCGATAGGTAAAAGAAGCAGGGCGAGCTTTGGCGGTCAGCCGCTGCTGAAGGCGCGGCAACTCTGCCAGCGCCTCCTGTTGGGATATGGGGTGGAAGATCTGCCTCATGGCTGCACCTCCGGCGTGGCGATGCCAGTCAGCAGCCAGTCGATGTGCCGTTTCAGCTCCGGGTGGTTGGCAATCAGCAGGAACAAACCGCCGCCAATCTCGCGGTATCCCAGCTCGTAGTTCTTGAGCGTGGTGGGTGGAATACCCAGCAGGTCGGCAAACTTCGGGCGGCTCAGCTTCAACTGTTCCCGCAACTGGCGCAGGCGCTTGGCGGCATGGTGGTTGAGCAGATTGATTTGGGTCGGTTGTGCGGTCATGGTCAGGCTCCTTGTTGAGGTGTGCAGGGGTTGATGCGGCTGAACAGAGAAGCCCAAGCCAGTGCGGTGGAACGCTCGAGCAGAGCCACCCCGTCAGGGTGCTGTCTAAGACGGGCGCCATAGCGGCCCGTCAGCTTGCGTTGCTGGATGCGAAGGTTGCGCAGTGCGCAGGGGATCGCTAAAGTTGCCATGTCGACTTCCTCATACGTTGTTGATAAAGGCCCGCTTGGAGTTGCAGCTCCGTTAAGCGGGCTTTTTAGTGCCCGATTGCTCTCGGGCCTTCTTGGCCAATCTGGCCAGCGACATGCACCGCATGATCCAGTTGCTGGCGTTTGGCCTGTTCTCTCTTCTTCCGCTCGGCCAGTTCTGCTGGCATCACCTTCACCGACGGGTGCCACACCTTGGGGTCGCACCCGCTGTGAAACAGCGACTGATAATCCAGCGCAATCACCGCAAGGCGGATCGCCTCACGCTGCTGATAGGGAAGGGCAGAGAGGGTCGCCATCATCAGCGAATCCCACGGCTGGCGGGCGATGGTGCAAATGGCGACGCGCTTGGTCTTGGGCGCATTAAGCCAATCACCGTCGAGGTTTGAACCCGCCCGGTTGAGGTGCTCCCGCAACAGCGCAATGCCTGCGGTATTCATCAACACCTGCTCCTCGGCGGTCAGACCGGCGATGTTGCGGGGCTCTGGTTGGGTGTGTTGCATGCTGGTTTCTCCTTCACCTGGGCGCAGAATCTGGCGGCCAGTGAGGGGATCACTGGGCCACCTCTTTCACCCTGCGCGGGACAATGGGCAGCACAATGGCCGGATTGGGCATGGCACTGGGGCTGATGGTTGCGATGATTTCGAACCCCGCCTTGAAGGTGTGGCCGCAATCCACATTGCTGCATTGATAAGTGGCGATGCCGCAAAGCGGGCTCATCCGGATGGATGTGCGAGTGCTGGCGCGGGCACCACAGTGGGGGCAAATCAGTCTCATGGCTTCTCCTATGCGCCCAGTGCTGCACGCGCCATATCAGCGGCACACGCAAGACCAGGGACGGCGTGAAAGCGGTCTTCGACCTCGGTAGCCAGCAGCACAAGGTGCTCAATGCCAGCCCAGATGCCGGTGACGACGGTGTTTCGGTTGGATTTGGTGACTCGGTCGCCGGCAAGCAGCGTGGTCGCCTGAGCTGTGACACCTAGGATCTGGGCCCCCGCATTGAGTGCCTGTTGGGCACGTGCTTCTGGTGCAGCAGCCGCTGCAGCCGGCAAGCGCACGGCCGTCAACTGGCAATCAAACAGCAGCCCGTCGAACAAGGTGTCGTCACCGGTGACGCGGTAAAGGTCGATAAGGTCAGTCGCAGTCAACTTGTGCCGCGCCTGAGCCGGGTTGAACTTGTTGCGCAGCACATCGGCACTCATGCCGATCTGCGCGGCCAAGTCGGCAAGGTTGTGCACCTGCTTGAAGCGGTCGCAGGCACTGGCGAAGTGGCGGTGTAGGTTTCGTTGACAGTTAGACACTTTCAGCTCCTGTTCGCAGTCGCTACTGTGTGATCAAGCCACAGAGCGGGACGTGGGCTTCTTGGTCAGCGCACGGCTTGCCAACCGCCGTCCGGAGTTCTCATTGACCAGCTTGAAATACTGCTCCGGCTCGCTAGCCATTTCGCGCCAGCGCACCAGATTGACCCAGGGCTGATCGCCGGCGCGTAGCTTGGGAATGATGGGAATGCGGCCATCGGCAATCATGTCCTGGGCGGTGCGCTTGGGGAGCTTGAACTTGTAGACGTCGAGCAGCATGTCCAAAAAGGCATCGAGCGGAATGGCCGGCAGGGCTTGCAAGGCCAGCCCTTGCTTGATGGCCGCTAGCTCACGCAGTACCTCGGTGATGGGCTCGACAGGATGGTTTTCCATCGTCATGGCGATCTCCTTAATGTGCTGTACGCGAGTGCTTTGTTGTTGGGGTAGCTTTCAACTTCCCGCCAGTCAGCACTTCGATTTGATAGGCTCGGCCTTTGGGAATGTCGCTTCCCCAGCGGGATACAGCTGGCTCTGAAATGTTCAAGGTTCTGGCTAGCTCTGCTGCACTTCCGAAGTAGCTGATTGCGTCCTCTTTTTTCATGACCTCTTTTCCGACCTTAAGTTTGGATTGAACTGAGCCTAACTTAACTTCGGTAAAGTATCAACCTTTTGTTCGGATTGCCGAGGTTAAGCTAGAGCGATGACAATAAGTGATCGCATTTTCAGTAGACGAACGGCTCTGAATCTCTCGAAGACTGCACTTGCCAAAGCCATTGGTGTGAGTGACGTTTCAGTAGGGAAGTGGGAGTCTGGTTTGAACCAGCCGAAAGGCCGCTATCTCAATGACTTGGCGGCAGCGCTGGGGGTATCTGTTGACTGGCTTTTGGCCGGTGGTGGGGAGGGGGCGACGGCTCCTTCACAAGAAACTATGCCCGGCTATCACAACGTCGAACCGGCAGTGATACCGCAGGGTAATCGTGTTCCGATTCTGAGCTATGTCCAAGCTGGTAACTGGCGGGAGATGTGCGAGCAGGCCACGACCTTCGACGGCAATGTCGAGTATGTGTCTGCCAGTATCGATATTGGCCCTCGTGGCTTCGGTCTCTGGCTGCGCGGCAATTCCATGACTCCGATCTTTAATGAAGGGGACTTGGTGATCGTTGACCCTGATGAGTCACCTCGCCCTGGCGATTATGTTGTTGCCAAGAACGGTAGCGAAGGAGCTACTTTCAAGAAGTTCCGACCCCGCGGCATCGATGAAAACGGGCAAGAGGTGTTTGAGCTTGTCCCCCTTAATGATGATTACCCTTCCATGCACTCCGATCGGCAGCACATCGAGATCATCGGCGTGATGGTAGAACACAGAATATTTAGAAAAAGAGTAACAGGGCGCTAATAGGCCCTGTTTTTGCATCCGTTGCCAGCTTATAGCCAAACCAAGATGAAAAAACATTGGTCGACATGCTTGGGCTGACAAGACGTTTTAGGGAGAAAACATGTCAGAGTTCCATGATGTTCCAATGTCATTCGGTTACAAGCGCAATAAGCAAAAAGCCCTGATCAGCCTTCACGGTATTTTGAGCGGAATCACAGCTGATCAGCGTCTCAATGATACTGAAGTCCTCTTTATGGCTACTTGGTTGAAATCGGATTCCGAGTTCAAAAAAGATGGTGATTTCCTCGATATTCAAGACCTCATCCATGATGTTCTCGAAGACGGTGTTATCACTGCTGATGAAAAAGAAGACCTGCTGAACCTACTCAACGATGTGTTGCAGTACAACGAAATTGAGCACGACAACATGGATGCGCTGGTTAACATGCTGCTTGGTTTCCTGCAGGGCATTAGTGCTGATAGCAACATTGTTGAGCAAGAGGTTCTCGCGCTCAGTTCATTATTACTTAAGCACCGTGACCTCTTGGCCTCTTGGCCGGGTAGTCTGCTGTTCAGCCGCCTCAACGATATTCTGTCCGACGGTAAGATCACTGAAGATGAACGAGAAGACCTGTTGGAGCTGGTAAAACAAATCTCTGGCCAGCGTTTCACTGAATCAGGTTTAGCTGCCGGATTGGCGACTGAGTTCTTTGCTGATGGAGATGTGATGACTCTCCAAGGCAAAACAGTATGCTTCACAGGAAAATTCCTATCCGACACCCGCCATAACCTAGAACAGCAAGCTAAGCTGCTTGGCGCTTCTCCAATTAAGGGAGTTACAACTCATCTTGATGTGTTGATCGTCGGGAGTTTAGCTAGTCGAGATTGGATGTTCACCAGCCATGGACGCAAGATTGAAGCCGCTATCAAAGCCAAGGAAAAAGGGCAGGACATCCAGATCATCAACGAAGAGGACTGGGTGCGGATCGCCTCGGAACCGTTGGCGGTATAGCCGCCAGCCATCGGTGTAGCGGTTGGTTTGTCTGCAATGGCGGTTCTTATTGCTCCTCCTGCAAAGAAATATGCAAACCATATCGACATGATGGCGGACACGTCTGCTGGCACCCATGTATATGACGCCAGCAGACACAAAAATGCAGCGGTACAATACGGCGAAAAAATAGATACTCGTTGGTCATCATTGAACCAGTCGAGATTATATGAATTTAGGGGGAGATTATGCCTGCACTAATTGGTCTGTATATTTTCATCAGTACGGTGCTTTCATTCTATGACTTCGATTTTACTGAAGAGACGTACTTGCCTGGAGCTGCTTGGCATTCGATGAAATGGCAAACACTTTACATGTCCAAAGAGCAAATGGGAGTTTACTTTTCTGATTTGGGTGTGATTGGAGCCGAAAGACTTGGCGTTGAAGGATTGGATAAGGATGACATCCATGATATAGCAAATAACTTGCGTCAAAGAAGTGGAAAGGAGGCATTAGACTATCCATGGCAAGGACCAATCTCATTTTCCTACATTACATATGTGAGGCCGTTAATTCTTCTGGCATTAGACACTAATGCAATTCAATACGAATTAGGCAAAGAGGTCATAATGGAAAAAATTGGATTATGACCATCCGCAAACTTGACGACGGCAAGCCACTACCTTGGCTTGCCGATATTCGCCCAGGTGGTCGCAATGGGCCGCGCAGGCGCAAGCGATTTGCCACCAAAGGCGAGGCGGCTGCTTGGGAGCTGTGGCAGCTTGAACAGTTCGCTGAAAAACCTTGGCTGGGTGATGATGAGCAGGCAGCCGAATCTGTGGCAGATACCCGGCGCTTGTCTGATCTGGTTGAACGTTGGTATGGCCTGCATGGTCAGAGCTTGCGTGATGGTGAGCAGCGTCGGTCCAAACTGCTGCTGATCTGCGAAAGCTTGGGCAACCCACTGGCTGCTGAGTTTACGGGTAATGACTTTGCCAAATACCGTGAGGCGCGTCTCTCTGGCGTAGTGAGCGATCGACGGGCGGCGACGCAAGAAGGGAAGGGGGTGAGCGCATCGACGGTGAACCGTGATCACGCTTATCTGCGAGCAGTGTTCAATGAACTAAAGCGGTTGGGTGAGTGGACGGCAGAGAATCCGTTAGCCGGGATGCGGCTTTACCGGGTTACCGAATCAGAGCTGGCGTTTCTGTACCCTGACGAGATCAAGGCCCTGCTCGATGCTTGCGACACGGCCAGCAATCCAGACCTCGGCATTGTGGTGCGACTCTGCTTGGCCACGGGGGCACGTTGGGGAGAAATCCAGGACCTGACCCAGTCGCAGGTGTCACAGAACCGGTTGACCTTCACTCACACCAAAGGCGGAAAGCGCCGAACCGTGCCCATCAACCAAGAGCTGATCGATATCATCCCCAAGCGCCGGGGGAAACTGTTCAGTGAGTGCTACCACCACTTTGAATCCGCCATCAACAAGGCAGGGATCCAGCTACCGGCGGGGCAGAGTACCCATGTGCTGCGTCACACCTTTGCCAGCCATTTTATGATGAACGGTGGTAACATTCTGGTGCTGCAAAAGATACTCGGGCATTCGACCATCACCATGACAATGCGCTATGCCCACTTTGCCCCAGACCACCTTGAAGATGCGTTGCGGCTCAATCCGCTGACGGTAAACAACCTGTGCTAGTGTCCACATTTGATCCACACAGCTCGCAGAACACCGCATTTTTCCGCATAATGACGTGTCTATAAGTGACTGTATTTATTTAACTATTTGATTTTAAAGGCTGGGCGCAGGCATTTAAAATCCCTCGACGTTCGCGTCGTGCCGGTTCGATTCCGGCCTCGGGCACCATTAAAATCAAAGAGTTACGAAAGGCCACTAGAAATAGTGGCCTTTTTCTTTTTCCTAAATGGCGCCAAAGTAGCGACAGCGATTGTGCTGAGTCCACAGCTTCATAACAACAAAGCCTGCTGAAGGCAGGCTTTTATCGGGTCTGTATATAGCCGAGGAATTTACCGCGTGGGGCAGGGTATGGCCGATTACTTCCACCACTCCTTGCTTGGTAAGTTATTCCATTCTCCAACCGGGTATTCATGGCCATGAAAGCGCAGTGTTGTGCTCAATGTTCTCTTACTGGTGGTCTGAGAGGCTCCGTCCTGCTCTACGGTCCCTGTTTTCGCTTTGGTTACTACTCTCAGATCATTTAGCCCGTTAGATATCCCTGACAGGACTTGGAGGAAAGCCCTCATCACTTTGGTCTGCTGCGCTTGCGATGCTCCCTCGTTCTGTTTTTATGATTATCTGGTTCGTAGGAGAGTAATTAACCGTGAGTGCATGCAACAGTGCCGTTAGTTGCGCCGTTTGTTCAAAGAGAGCCGGGATTCCGCAGGCAGTCGCGCCTTGATGTCGATGATGCGAACGCTGGGGTATCAGATTGGCCGATTCAAAGTCCGTAACCTGATGAAGGAATCCGGGTTGGCATCCAAACAGCCGGGCGCACACCGTTATAAGGTGCCCGGTCTGCACGACCGGATATTCCCGATCTGCTGGCCCGCAAATTTGATGTCCAGCAACTCAATCAGATGTGGCTATATCACCTAGGTTTGGGCAGGGGCTAGTTGGCATTATCTGGCTGTGATGCTCGACCTGCATACCCAGCGAGTTGTGGGCTGGACGATCTCTGGTAAGCCTGATGTAGATCTGGCCATCAAAGCTCTGGAGATGCCCTATCAGCAGCGGGCTTGTCAATCAGGGTGTGCTGTTTCACTCCGACCAGGGCAGCCAATAGGGCAGTCGGGCATTTCGGCAACGACAGTGGCGCTATCGCATGGCCTGGAGCATGAATCATGGTGGTAACTGCTGGGATAACGTCCCGATGGAGTTGCTGTTCAGAAGCTTGAAGTCACAGTGGCTCCCAGCAACGGGATACCTGAACCTGCGGGAAGCGAAGCTGGATATCAGCTATTACCTGATGGATTGCTAGGCGTTGTTGCCCAAATCGATGCAGCTTGAATGGAACTAGCTGAGGACTCGGTGATCTGCTCATCACCATCCTCTTCAAGTTTGCATCATGGGCATTTCGCTGCACCCCATCACCAACTGGCCTAAATACAACAAGTCTTTGATTCACCGTGGTTCACCCACTTTCTGGGTTGATGCCGAGGCCATGAGCAACTGGTTTCACCACGACTATCACGGACGGCAAGGCCGCAGCCAGTTCTACACCAACCAGACCATCTGTACCTTCCTGATGCTCAAGGGAATTTTCAACTTCACCCCGCGGGCCACTCGGGGACTACTCGACTCCCTGCTCGAGTTGAGGAATCTGGCGTTGTGCGCACCGGACTATAGCTGTGTCTGCAAGCGAGCCCGTATGGTGAAAGTGGCTTATCGCTCCCCCCAAGGGGACGCGTTACCGACTTGGTTATCGACTCAACCGGGCTGAAGGTGTTTGGTGAAGGTGAGTGAAAGGTCAGCAAACACTGCGCCGAAAAACGGCGAGTGTGGCGCAAGTTGCATCTGGCGGTAGATCCGGTGAGCCACGATATCGTGGCGGCGGAAGTCTCGCTGGGACATGTTTATGCGGATGGCGCCGACGACAGTAAAGCCAGCCATCAGCTTATCTAGCGCACAGGGGGCGACAGCCTGTATCCTGACTAGCGAAAGCACGGCGTTATGGAAAAGGGACACCCGAGAAATGATGCTGTGTTGTGATGCGCAAGGAAGGGCTAGCGGACTGGAAGAAGATATCGGGGTATCACCGTCGCTCGCTGGCCGAGACGGTGATGTATCGGTTCAAGCAGTTGTTGGCGGGGAAAATCAGTCTGCGTAACTAAACGGCCAAGTGGGAGAAGTCATGGCGTATGTAAGCGCCATAAACAAACTCAATACCCTGGGTCTACCTGTCAGAAAACCCCGAGTGTTGCGGTCACCAGGGGCTGGGGAAGTCATGACTTGCTGGGGGATTTGGGCAACAACGCCGATTACTACAACTGGCGGCATCCACATCAACACAATTACGGGGTCACGCCAGCAAAAGCCGAGGATCCGCCTAATCAAGAGTCCGGATTTAGTTGACCACTACAGACTGTGCTTGAGTTCATGTTACAATTTGTCAATCTTTCACTATCTACGTCAACCATATGCAAAACCAGAAAAGCAATAGGATTGATTTCGCAAACACTCTAAGAGGCTTTGCTGCATTAGCTGTAGTTATTTCACATTACTATGGCGTTTTTTGGTCAAGCCGTGCAGCTGTAGAGGTGTTAACAAATGCGCCAATGCTTCCCTTTGAAACGCATGCAATTCCTATTTATGTTTCATTATTAAACGCCTTTTCATTATTTAATTGGGGGGCATATGGTGTAGCATTATTTTTTATCATTAGTGGCTTCGTAATTCCATTTTCTTTGCAAAAAACAAGTTGGTTTGGTTTTACTATCAATCGAATGCTGCGAATTGTGCCAACATATATTGTAGGTTTTAGTATTACGTTGGTTGCCATTTTAATTAGCTCGCATTATTTTTCAAGGGAGTGGCCATTCACTACTCAAGAGGTATTGATTCATTACATACCTGGTATTAGAGATGTCTTATGGTCAAGAGGTATTGATGGAATAGTGTGGACGCTAGAGATAGAAATGAAGTTTTATTTTGTCTGTGCGTTATTGATTGTGCTATTTCGAAAGCAATCAACCATGGTTTTTTTAGCCCCGATATTTATCTTCATAGCATCGATTGTTATTAATAAGTATATTCCCGGTTGGGGTAATACGGATGCAAGGTTGTGGCAATTGGCAATGACCTTTATGACAGTGTCGCAATATATTATATATATGTTCATTGGGGTGGTGTTTCACTATGTCCAACGTGGTCGTATTGAAAGAGACAAAGCATATCTTTTAATTGGAGTGATTTTTTGCCTTTTCTGTTTGCAATGGTATATTGGCCCCGCAGCTGCCGGAATAACGGTAGCATGGAGCTATGCATTTGCATTGCTGACCTTCATTTTTGCATTTACGTATCAGGATTTTTTCAGGTCAAACAAGTTCTTCGATTTCCTGGCAGATATAAGCTACCCACTTTATGTGATACATGGTGTCGCTGGCTATGTAGCGCTTAGAATCTTACTCGATCTTGGCATGAAAGCTTGGGTTTCACTGTTGATTGTGACTGGTGGGTGCATATTTTTATCTTGGGTTTTACATAAGCTAGTGGAAAAGCCATCCCAACGAGTTGGTAAAAAATTGGCTGGCTACTTTATTATCAAAAAAAATGACTGTAGAGTTAATAATGAAGTGGCCGTTAGTCATTTAAATTAAGTCTAT
This sequence comes from Aeromonas sp. 604176, assembly GCF_049170755.1. Lineage (NCBI taxonomy): Bacteria > Pseudomonadati > Pseudomonadota > Gammaproteobacteria > Aeromonadales > Aeromonadaceae > Aeromonas > Aeromonas sp. 604176. Next base: position 41,698 of record NZ_JAAKNE010000007.1, on the reverse strand, counting down.
TAAGCTGCTGTACAGATCTAGTTATCACCTGACACCGGCCTCAAGCCGGTGTCTTGTTTACGCTACTTTAGAGCGCACTTCCTTCGGTAGCAATTTCAGACCCTTCTTGAACATGCTGTAGGGCGTCAGTCCCTCCATCATCCTGCCCTGATGCGGCCGCTGGGTGTTGTAGTGCGCCAGGCAGCTACCCAGGTCTGTCTGCATCTGCTCTACCGACTCATACCAGGTCGTCCTCCCCTTGATACGGAAGTGTTCATCCAGCAGTGTGCGATGCAGCCGTTCGATAAAGCCGTTGCTCTGCGGCCTGCGTACCTTGGTTGTCCGGTGCTCAATCCCCTCCAGTTGCAGGAACAGCTCGTAGGGATGATGGTCTGGGCGCCCACAGAACTCGCGCCCGTTATCCGACAGGATGGTATAGACCCGTGCCTCGTGGGCCTCGAAAAACGACTGTACCGTTTCATTGAGCACATAGACCGAGGTCACCGGCAGCTTGCTGGTGTAGAGCCGTCCCCAGGCGTGGCGGCTGTAGCAGTCCAGCACGGTTTGCAGATACACCTGCCAACCCCTTGGATCGCGCCGACGAAGAAGGTGCCGACAGCCACCAGTTCTCCGGTGTAGTGGACCTCAATCTGACGTTCTCGAAACTCTGGGCTGAGACGCTCGAACAGGCGAAGTTACTCGTCATTGAGCTCTTTGGCGAGCTCTGGCAGGCTGAGTTTTTCTCGTTGCAGGTCTACGGTGACTCCAGATAACACAGTAGGGGGCTCTGTTTTGTTATCCGGTTTGAAGCCATATGACCACTCCCTTTTGTGGACAACTGTCAGGTGAATACCAACTCCATACAGCCAGGGAGTGGCACCAGAGTCGGCTAGCCCTGCACCAGCGCGGCGGCGGCCACCTTGTGACGGGCAATAAGCTGCTCGATATCCAGCCCCTCGATGGCACCGTCCACCACCCGCCACTTGCCACCCACCATCACCCGATCGGCCCGCTCGGCGCCGCACAAGATCAGGGCCGCGATGGGATCGTGACTGCCGCTAAAGCGCAGGTCGTCGAGCTTGAACAGCGCCAGATCCGCCTGCTTGCCGGGCAGCAGCTCACCGAGATCGCCGCGCCCGAGCAGCCGGGCCGAGCCAGCGGTCGCCCACTCCAGCACCTTGCGCGGAGTAATGCGCTCGGCGCCGTAGCGCAGCCGCTGCAGATAGAGCGCCTGACGGGCCTCCTGCATCAGGTTCGAGGCATCGTTAGAGGCCGAGCCATCCACCCCGAGCCCCACCGGCGCACCGGCCGCCTCCAGATCCAGGGTCGGGCAGATGCCGGAGGCGAGCCGCATATTGGAGACCGGACAGTGGCACACCCCGGTGCCCGCCGCCCCCAGCCGCGCAATCTCGTCCGGATTGAAGTGGATGCCGTGGGCCAGCCAGGTGCGATCGCCAAGCCAGCCCACCTTTTCGAGATAATCGACGGTGCGCAGGCCAAAGCGTGCAAGGCAGAACGCCTCCTCATCCAGCGTCTCCGCCAGATGGGTGTGCAGCCGCACATCGAGCTCGGCCGCGAGTCTGGCGCTTTCCACCATGATCTCCTCGGTCACCGAGAAGGGGGAACAAGGGGCCAGCGCAATCTGGATCTGCGCCCCGGCGCCGCGCTCATGGTACTGGCGCACCAGCCGCAAGCTGTCATCGAGGATCTGCTGCTGCCCCTGCACCGTGTGGCGCGGCGGCAAGCCCCCCTCATCTTCGCCAAGGCTCATGGAGCCACGGGTCAGCATGGCGCGCATCCCCAGCTCACGCACCGCCGCCACCTGAATATCGATGGACTCCTCCATCCCGCGCGGGAAGAGGTAGTGGTGATCGGCCGCCGTGGTGCAACCCGAGAGCAGCAGCTCCGCCATCGCCACCTTGCTCGCCAGCGCCAGAGCGTCGGGCGTCAATCTGGCCCAGACCGGATAGAGAGTCTTGAGCCAAGGGAAGAGCGGCTGATTGACCACCGGCCCCCAGGCGCGGGTCAGGGTCTGGTAGAAGTGGTGGTGGGTATTGATAAGGCCCGGCAGCACCACATGGTCGCGGGCATCGAACAGCTGATCACACGGCCGGGCAGGCTGCTGGCCTGCTGCCAGCACTTCGCTTATCAGGCCGTTTTCAATCACCAGCCCGCCGCGGCCATCGACCGCTTCGGGGGTAAAGGTGGCAAGGGGGTTTTTAATCCAGATACGGGTAGCGGACATGGCCGACTCCTCCATCAGTGACACATAGGGGTGAGCCAGCTCAGTTATACCCTGTCTGCTGATCCAGAGGCGGCGGTCAGCGACCGCGGCCAACCCAGTCTAGGCATACGGCGCAAAAAGTCTGTGATCGCCATTTTGAATCAAGGTGATAGCAACGGATTGCCCAAGACGACCAACCGCGTAAGCTTTGCCCTGCAATTAATCAATCGGTGATTAACAAAAGCTTGTGCCAGCGCAAAAAAACCTCTGGTTTCTGATAGTTGCGTGATGGCCGCCATAGTTAAGCGCTCAATGAATCCGTAAGATATTTGGCGGCGCCTGTTGGCCCCTTTTCCCAAACCAAGGTCAACGGCGCAATGTGGCAGCGACAGTCAGGGGCGGTAGCGTCTTTCACGGAGACCAGCCGGTCTCCCGCCCCTGCGCCAAGGTGCGAGGGTTGCACCCTCGACTGGCGTTCCCGTCAGCCCCCGGGGCTGTGCCCATGCCACCATGCGGATGAGACATTGGGACAATTTGTAGGGTCGATTAGCGAAGCGTAATCGTCCGCGGTCACCATCCCCTCTCCCCTTGCGGGAGAGGGTTAGGGTGAGGGGTCACTAGCCTGATGGGCATGGCTTCGCCATGCAGGACACGAGGACTCCGTCCTCGACGGGGTTTCGCCGCCGCTGCGCGGCTTGGCGAGTGACTTTGGAAAGACCCGCTCTCTTTGGCAAATAACACCAAAAGTCTAATCCCCCACTTGTTCGCCCTCCTGCGTCGGGTTCCCTCTGTTCACAACAGGGGGCAACTCCCAACCCGCCGCACCGAGGTTGGTTAACAGCATCCGGTCTATTCGAGACTGTGATCGGGAGAGACGTTATCTCTGATCCGCCCCTCGCCCACTCTATTACGAGATTAGATTGTCGCACTTATGCAACAGGTGTCATCGACATGGTTGCCCAGGGGAAAAATAACTGTGAGTACAACAGCAAGCGGCACACATCCTTATCGGGGAACAGTTTTATATTGAAGGCCCGATAGTAAATATTTTTATAGTAGTAACCACCTTATTTACCGAAGAGCCGATTACGCTTCACGAATCTAATTAATAGCTCTTATAAAATAAGAATGCGCACTAATTTTAGTGTACATAAAACATGCTTTATACAATTTTATACTTTCATCTAAGCATCTAATAAAACCGAATTAAAGAGGACGTATGCACATTTCAAAGCTATCCCTAGTAAATTATAGAAATTTCAAGAACGCAAAGCTTTTATTTAATAATGGTATAAATACGATTATTGGCGAGAATGGCTCTGGCAAAACTAATTTATTCCGAGCGATGAGACTTTTACTTGATAATTCAATGCCTCGCTCGGCCACACTGCTTACCGAATTGGATTTTTGCAGATCATTAGGTGACTGGCGTGGCCACTGGATCGTCATTAGTCTTGAGTTTAATGACATTGCAAGTGATGAAACTAGTCAGTCACTATTTCTTCATGGTGTAGGAAACGCGGAAGATGATGTTGTTACCAGAGCAACGTACAATCTAATATTCAGACCTAAAGCAAATATTCGCCAAGCCTTAGCGCAGCTTCCAATTGGGGATGTAGTAGCCATGCAAAGCTATTTGGAAAGCATAGCTATTGATGACTATGAAACCGTTCTCACCGGAAAAAGCACCGCTAATTTCAATGACCCAGCAGTATACAGAAACATAGTCGGTGATTTCGATAGAGTAGTTTTCCCTAGAGGATTAAATAACCCAGATATCGGTATACGCTTACCTAACATCCTCAATATGCCTAATGAAGTTTCGTTTACTTTTATTAAAGCACTCAGGGATGTAGTTTCGGACTTTCATAGCAACCGAACCAACCCTTTGCTCACACTTTTAAAAAGTAAATCAGGTGATATCAGTCAAGCTGATTTCCAACCAATTGCTAATTTGATTGGTAGATTAAATAATGAAATTGAAGGTCTATTAGATATTTGTAAAGTTCGTGATGATATAGTTACCACTATCAGTGATACTGTTGGCGATACATATTCACCTAACTCAATCTCTATTCGTTCTAGTTTAACAGATGAATCTGACAAGCTATTCCAGTCATTAAAGCTCTTTATTGCAGAGTCGAATGATGGCTATGAAGGAACTATCCATGAAATGAGCTTAGGTGGTGCTAATCTATTATTTCTTACATTAAAAATACTGGAATTCAAATACCAGAAGGCCAATCAATCAATTGCAAATTTTTTGTTAATTGAAGAACCGGAAGCGCATATCCACACTCATATTCAAAAGTCCCTTTTCGACAATGTTAGCTATGAAGACACCCAGATAATATATTCAACTCACTCATCACACATATCAGAAGTGAGTAATATTAAGAATATGAACATCATTGGTTTTGTTGATGGCTGCAGTGAAGTATTTCAGCCATCAGTAGGACTCGATGAAGAGAAAGTGGGATTCGTCCAACGTTACCTTGATGCCATTCGTAGTAACTTATTGTTTGCTCGAAGTGTTGTTTTAGTTGAAGGAGATGCCGAAGAAATCCTGATTCCTGTTCTAATTAAGAAAGTTTTAGGATTGAGCTTGGACGAAATTGGTATTACTCTAGTAAATATCAGAAGCACTGGTTTCGAGAATATTGCAATGTTGTTTAATAATGAAAGAATAAAAAAGAGGTGCAGTATTATAACAGACCTAGACAAGGCCTTTTTTGATACTACAATCCTTCAGCAAGATAGTGATACAGATAAAAAGAAAAAAGAAAAAGCCCTCGGTTCTCAAGAAGCTGGACTTGCTCGAAAAATAAGACTTGATGCCTTCTGTCAAAATAATCCTTGGATTTCAACTTTTTATGCAGATCATACGTTTGAAGTTGATTTCATAAAATCCTCTAACAGTTGTTACCTCAAGCTAATCGTCAATGATGTCTACGTTCAGCAAGCTACGATAAATACTTCTATTACTGAACTATCTTCAACCGATATCGCAATATCAGGTTCAAGAGCATTAACTATGGCAAACTACCAAGGTAAAGGTTGGTTTGCTCTCACACTAGGAAAAGTCATTGATTTTAAAGTAAATATCCCTAAGTACATTTTAGATGCTATCAAGTTTGCGCACGGTGACTTCAATACAGGACTTATTTTCAAAATTATTAAGCACCGTTATGACTCTGTCATTGAACATGTCAAATTTGGCAGAGAAACCATCGAGAGGCTGAATTTAGAGGGTGATGCAGCTCTAGTGCAACAATGGGAAACATACTTGACTCCATATGAGAATGGCTTGGCCATATTCACTCCAAAACTGGAAGCATTTAGTCCAGCTGATGGCGATATAAATGCACTCAAGACAGATCTAATAAACGATTTACCTTATGAGAGAAATGGTATATTGACAAGGATCTAATTATGTTTGTGTGGGATAAAAGTGATCTAAATGATGAGCAAGTAGCGGCAATTAGCGAACCGAATAATGTTTTCTTAATTGCATGTCCAGGAAGTGGTAAAACGAGAACACTTACCTACAAAATTGCTTTTGAGCTTTCAAGTTTAAAGGACTCTAAAAAGTGGGTCGTCGCCATTACCTACACGCATAGGGCGGCTGATGAGATTCGCGATCGAATTGAGATTCTTGGTGTAGATACATCTCAGTTGTGGATAGGAACTATTCATGCGTTTTGTTTAGAATGGATATTGAAACCATATGGCATATACCATGATAAGCTAAAAAATGGATTTAAAATAATTAACTCTTATGACTCTGAAGAAATAATATCAGCGATATGCGCTAGTATTCGCACAGCACGAATTAACTATGGAGAGTGCAGTCATTACTACACACCTCGTGGATTAACTTTGACTAGTGCTGGAAATAATTATTTACTAGCAAGACAGGTATTAGATAGATATCACAACCATCTTGAAAAAAACAATCAAATTGACTTTGAACAAATTTTATATTTCACTCATGAAATCCTATCTAACAACTCATCTATTGCTAAGATACTAGCAAATTTGTTTTCATATATATTCATTGATGAATACCAAGACACCAAAGAAATACAGTATTCAATAGTTTCAAGCATTATAAAATCTAGACCAGGTCGGGTAAGAGCATTCATTGTCGGCGATCCAAACCAAGCTATCTATGGCTCGCTTGGAGGCTACGCAATAGCACAACAAGAACTAGAGCAGTTAGCCGAAGTACCATTTACTGCCATGGCATTAAATAAAAATTATAGAAGCTCTAGAAAGATAATCGACTATTATCGTAACTTTAATGTTTTCCCTAGTGAGACTATCTCAGAAGGACAACTTCAGGATTACCCAAGCATTATTACTTATGACAAAATTACTCATAAGGATAGCCTCGTTGAACAAATCAGCAGGCATATTGAACACAACATTAATCATCTTGGTATTTTGGAGAGGGAAATTTGTATCATTGCACCTTGGTGGATGCACTTGGCTTCACTAACTCGTAGTTTGGTAAATAGATTACCTCAATATAATTTTGATGGCCCAGGTTTAGTACCTTTCTCAAGGGACATTGATAATTTTTGGTTCAAGTTGACTCAAATAATCCTAACAGAACCATCACCAAATATGTATGTTAAGCGCCTTCGGTGGGCAGCGGATGTCTTATATGACCTAGAACTTTCGCTGGTCGATGTTCATTTGCTAACACCCAAGAAGTTACTGAAGACGATTAACTCTATTTTTATAGATGAAGATGATGGTCTAACGTATCTTCGCATTTTCTTTGAAGAGCTTTTTAGTGAACTTGACATAGATTTCACATTATATCCCATGTTAAAGGAACATCACGAATCGTTTTTCAATAGTTCACAGAATAGGATTGAACGACTAAATAATGAAAATGGATTGTTTGCAACAGACATTGACGCTTTTCGAAAAACATTTAAACCCAGAACCGGAATAAAAGTGTCAACAATACATGGAGTAAAGGGAGATGAATATGATGTTGTTATCTCCTTCGGCCTTCTTCAAGGCCTAGTACCTAACTTCAATGACCTTTCTGTTGAAAGTGCCAAAAAATTGCTCTATGTAGTTGCCTCTAGAGCCAGAAAGAACCTATACCTTATTTCAGAAACGGGAAGGATGTTTGGTTATGGTCAAAATCGAAGATCGCGACAACCTACAGAAATCCTACAGCAGCTGAATTTTATATATGATCAAAATTGAATACGATACATATGAATTATAATATTTTCCAACTACCTGTCTCATAATAAAAACAGCTGCCTCGGCTGAGGTTTTTATATACCTTATTTCTATTTCCCCAACCCCTTGCACTGCTCGCCCCCGATTTGGCGCGAGAACAAGGATGTTCGAAGCGGGCTTTGGCCGAAGCCATGGATGGCGTAGGCCAAAGTGCCGTCTGCGGCGCTCCGTCCGACCCGTTGGACGAGACGAGGGAACCCGCGAAGCGGGCGGGTTGCCGGGGGAGAAGGCTTTTGGTGTTATTTGCCAAAGAGAGCGGGTCTTTCAAAAGTCACTCGCCCCAGCCCGAAGGGCGGGCGAAACACCTTCGAGGGCAAGGCCCTCGCGTCCTGCATGGCGAAGCCATGCCATTAAGGCGTATGACGATATTCAGCCGAGAAATGACGTTAGCCCCCCTCACCCTAACCCTCTCCCGCAAGGGGAGAGGGGATCAGAGCGCAGGCCACCGAGGCTTAAGAGGTGTCGAGGGAAGAGACACAAACAAAAACCGCAGCCCAAGGGCTGCGGTTTTTTTATTGGCTCAACCTGTTGGCTCCAGACACCAACAGGCCAACCGGCCTTAGGCACGGCGCCAGCTGGTCTTGCCGGCGCTGTCTTCCAGCACTATGCCCATCTCGGTGAGACGGTTGCGGGCGGCATCGGCAGCAGCCCAGTTCTTGTCGGCACGGGCCTGATTGCGTTCGGCGATCAGGCGCTCGATCTCGGCAACCTCTTCGTCCGCTTCGTCACCCTTGAGGAAGGCCTCGGGGTCTTGCTGCAGGATGCCAAGCACGGCGCCCAGCTCGCGCAGACGGGCGCCCAGCGCGGCGGCAACGGCCATGTCTTCACCCTTCTGGCGGTTGATCTCGCGCACCAGATCGAACAGGGCGGAGTAGGCTTCCGGGGTGTTGAAGTCGTCGTCCATCGCCTCTTTGAAGCGAGCCACCTGCTCGTCGCCACCGGCAGCAGCGGCCACCGGCAGATCGCGCAGGGCGGTGTACATGCGCTCCAGCGCGGCGCGGGCTTGCTTGAGGTTATCTTCCGAGTAGTTGAGCTGGCTGCGGTAGTGGCCAGACATCAGGAAGTAACGGACGGTTTCGGCGTCGTAGTGAGCCAGCACGTCGCGGATGGTGAAGAAGTTGCCAAGGGATTTGGACATCTTCTCTTTATCCACCATCACCATGCCGCTGTGCATCCAGGTGTTGACGTAGTCGCCACCGTGGGCGCAGCAGGACTGGGCGATCTCGTTCTCGTGGTGCGGGAACTGCAGATCGGAGCCGCCGCCGTGGATGTCGAAGTGGTTGCCAAGGTGCTTGGAGTTCATGGCGGAGCACTCGATGTGCCAGCCAGGACGGCCCGGGCCCCAGGGGCTTTCCCAGGTCGGCTCGCCCGGTTTGGACATCTTCCACAGCACGAAGTCGAGCGGGTTGCGCTTGGCATCCACCACGTCAACGCGGGCACCGGCTTGCAGCTGCTCCAGATCCTGCCCGGAGAGCTTGCCGTAATCGGCGTAGGATTCGACGATAAACATCACATCGCCGTTATCCGCCACGTAGGCGTGCTCTTTTTCCAGCAGGGATTGCACCAGCTCGATGATCTCTTCGATGTGCTGGGTGGCGCGCGGTTCGATATCCGGGCGCACCATGCCGAGGGCGTCGAAGTCGGCGTGCATGTCGCCAATCAGACGCTCGGTCAGCTCGTCGCAGGTCACTTGGGTCTCGGCGGCACGCTTGATGATCTTGTCATCCACGTCGGTGATGTTGCGCACGTAGGTGAGGTCATAACCTGCGTAACGCAGGTAGCGAGCGACCACATCAAAAGCGACGAAGGTGCGGCCGTGGCCGATATGACAGTGATCGTAGATGGTGACACCACACACATACATGCCCACCTTGCCCGGGTGGATAGGTTTGAATTCTTCTTTTTGACGAGTGAGTGTGTTGTATATCTTCAGCATCTTCTAACCACTGCCTGTGAGTAAAATGGTTGGTCATGATACCCCGTTCAGGGGCAGAAAACGAGGCAGAAAACGTGGCCAATCCCGCCTGCCAGCACGGTTACGGCGCCAGAGAGACTATGCCGCCAGCCCCTGATGGGCTAGAATTGCCACCACTTTATGCCATACACCAGCGGACACTTCGTCGTCCGCATCAAATGAAAGGACATATCATGGTCACTCTGCACACCAATCACGGCGACATCACCCTCACCCTGAATGCTGAAAAAGCCCCGGAAACCGTGGCCAACTTCCTGCAATACTGCCGTGACGGTCACTACGACAACACCATCTTCCACCGCGTTATCGACGGCTTCATGATCCAGGGCGGCGGCTATGCTCCGGGCTTTGAAGAGAAAGACACCCGCGCCCCCATCAAGAACGAAGCGGCCAATGGTCTGTCCAACAAGATCGGCACCATCGCCATGGCTCGCACCATGGAGCCGCACTCTGCCAGCGCCCAGTTCTTCATCAACGTGAACAACAACGACTTCCTCGACTTCAAATCCGCCACCACTCAGGGCTTCGGCTACTGCGTATTCGGTGAAGTGACCGCCGGCATGGACGTGGTCAACAAGATCAAGGGCGTCAAGACCGGCAACTACGGCCGTATCCACCAGGACGTTCCGACCGAAGACGTGGTGATCACCAAGGTGACCCTTGCTGACTGATCTCTGCCGACTCGGCACTGACAAAACTGCGGCCCCGGCCGCAGTTTTTCCATCTGCCTCCCCCACTGCCAGCCCAAACTGGCGCCGCCTCGACTATCTGGCCCACGGCAACCCGCGCCAGCGCTCGGCCCATGCCCTGCTCACCGCCGGTGTGTGGGATGAGCTGGCAGCGCAGTGCGCCGATCTGGCGCTGGTGAGCACGCTGGCCATCGGCCTCGATCGGCCGGGCAGCGATCTCGATATCCTCTGCCAGCATCCAGATCCCGCCGAGTTTGCCTCAACGCTCAAAGCTCAAGGTTGGCAAGCGAGCGCCAAGGACGACAATGTCTGGCTGCTGGAACGTACCTTTTCCTGCCTCGACCAGCACTTTGCCGATAGTAGTGCCGATAACGGTTGTGATAACCGCACCACCAGCTGGCCGCTGGAGCTCTATGTCACCCCAGCTCCCATCGAGATGCAGAACGGCTGGCGCCACCTCACCTTGATGGCGGCCCTGCTAGAGCGTTTTGGTGATGCCTTCTACCGTGACGTGCTACGTCTGCGCTTTGAAGAGGGACTAAAAGGGGAGGCGGCCATGTGCCGGTTGCTGGGGCTGGCGGGAGATCCTTATGAAGCGCTGCTGACGCTGGAGGGACGCAATCTTGCCGAGCTGGCATGGCAGCCGCCATCCCGTGACGATATCCATACCTCAACTGGCGCGATGGCGCCCGCAGCGCACTATTCGTCCCCTGTTGTGTCTACTACCTCTGCCACCCCTGTTTGCCCTGTTTCGACCGAGAGCCCGACCCCCACATCATGAGCACCCTCTTTATCAGTGACATTCACCTCTCTGCCCAGCGGCCCGATATGACCGCGGCACTGGTGCGCTTTCTCGAGCACGACGCCCCCGGCGCCGATGCCCTCTATGTGCTGGGGGATCTCTTCGAATTCTGGGTTGGCGATGATGACCCCAATCCGCTCCATCAACAGATGGCCGATGCCTTCTTGGCCCTGAGCCAGCAGAACGTGCCCATCTACTTTATCCACGGCAACCGCGACTTTCTGCTGGGCCAGCAGTTTGCCAAGCGCGCGGGGATGACCCTGCTGGGGGACCCCTGCGTGATCGACCTCTATGGGGAGCGGGTAGTGCTGAGCCACGGGGATCTGCTCTGCACCCTGGATGAGGGGTATCAGAAGTTTCGTCGCATCACCCAGCTCAAGTGGCTGCGCTGGCTCTTTTTGCGACTGCCGCTTGCCCGCCGTCAGGCCATCGCCTGCAAGATGCGCGGCCAAAGCCAGATGGAAAATGCTCACAAGAGCCAGATCATCATGGATGTGACGCCCGCGGCGGTGGACGAGATGCTGCGCGCCCATGACTGCCGGATGATGATCCACGGCCACACCCACAGACCCGCCATCCACGACTTCATCCTGGACGGTCACCCCGCGCGGCGCATCGTGCTGGGGGACTGGTTCGAGCAAGGCTCGGTGCTGGTCTGTCGCCCCGGCGAGCAGCGGCTGGAGATGCGGGCGCTGGCAACGATCGACCCCGCCGCTCAGCCATCCGTCTGACATCCCCCCTGTGCGGGTTGCAGGTAAAACCTGCGGCCCGGCGCCCCCCTGTAAACCCGGTGAACCGACGTAGAACGGCGAGTTCAGGTATGCCTATGGGCTGTTCGGCCCATCTGTACCGGTTCTGCTGCGCCAGCAAGGGCAGAAATCGACCAAAAAGCATGCAAGGTGCTGAAAATAAAGATAATTAACCATTCAATCGGCGTTGAAATAAACGAAACCGCTCATTAGACTACCGACTCCTCCCACCCGTCGTAACACAAGGAACGTATCAAACAATGAAAAAGACGGTTCTCACCCCCTTACTGGCGCTGTTGATCACAGGCTGTGGCGGCGGTGATGGCGAACAGGAAGAGACCCCTATCCGCCCCCCTGTCACCCCCAATTATTTCGAGGCATCCAGCCAGAGCAGCGCGGGCGGACAGTTGAACCCCACCAGCCTGCGGTTGGCGGCGGGTGAACAGGGGCGCTTCTCGGTACAGGCTGACAGCGGTTACCTCCTGACCGGGATAAGCGGCTGTGATGGCACCCTGGACGGCCTCACCTATACCACTGGCCCCATGCGCAGCGATTGCCAGATCTCGGCCAGCTTCACGCAGGAGAGTGCAGCCGTCTATTTCAACGCCACCACCCAAGCTTCTCTGGGAGGCGCGGTCAGTCCCGACTACCTGCGCCTGAATGCGGGTGAACAGGGGCGTTTCACCGTGCAGCCCGAGAGTGGCTTCGTGTTGGCAAACATCACAGGGTGTGAAGGCACCCTGACGGGTAACACCTACACCACAGGCCCCATGCGTGGTGATTGCCAAATCTCGGCCAGCTTTATCAGCGATGCCGCCAATGCCATTACCCGGGAAGATCATACCCTTGCCAGCGAGCAATCCCTGATCGCCCATGCCCGCGCGGCGATTGCTGACAGTGAGGCGCACCGCACCGAGCTGGTTCGCAGCCTCTATCAGGGGATGGCACAGATCAGCTGGAACCCGAGCCACGACTCCATCACCTTTTCCAGCTTCCAGCCTGAGAGCACGGTGACCCTGCTCCCCTCCAACATCAATGGCAAGGGGGAGAGCGAGATCCGGGGTCTGGTGATGGTCTCCGAGCAAGCCGATTACCGTCAGGCTGCCATGGGGGCGAACCTGTTTTCCGTTGACCGCACAGCGCAGAGCGAGGCGCTGCTCAAGGGGCTGATTGGCTGGCTGACCCGGGGCAAGGATAGCGATGGCCTGCGCATCATTACCACCCAGATGCCAAGCCGCGCCGATAGCGTCTATTTTCCCCACAACGAAGGCGTGCGGGACTGGCTCAAGGCGATCTATCCCGACAAGCACAGCATCAACCCGGCCAATGCCTGCGATTATCAGGCGCTGAGCAACTGTATCGACACCATGGCGCCGGAGCTTATCGTGATCAGCGATATCGACCGCCAGGGGCTGGGGTATCAGGGGATCGCAGAGGCGATCGCCAAGGCCAAAGCGGCCGGGATCCCGCTGCTGCTCTCCAACTATCGGCGCGATGCCAGCCCGCTGCTAAGCCCCCTCTATCTCGATATGGGGCTGGTCACCTGGGGCAACTACTGGTCAAAACTCAGAGCCAGCGATCTGGCAGTGAACACCATCATGGCACCCGACGCCCAGCTGATGGCGGTCGATACCCTGCTTGGCAACCTTCAGGATCGCAACTTCACGACCCAGTGGCTCGATAGCTGCGGCGGCAACTTTATCAATTGCGGTGGCTCGGAGAGCTTCAACCAGCAGTTCAAGCAGGGGGCCGACTGGCTGAGAAATGGGGCCATCACCCTCGACAAGGCCGGGATCAGCCCCTTTGCCCGTGACGGCGTGACACTGTTGCCCGCCACCCTGCTGCTGGCCGACAAATACCGTGCCGCCATCGACTACCCCATCGCCTGGGATGAGCATCAATCCTGGCAGCAGGCGATGTTTGCCGACTGGCTGGTGAGCTATGCCCGCACTCGTACCCCGGCCCAACCCGATCTGGGGGAGTACGTCACCGAGCGCAGCAAGGTAGTGAAGGGACAAGCGACTCACTATGCCTATCCCGCAACGCTCACCGACAGTCGGCGCATTGCGGTTCCCTACAGCGGGCAGTGGACCACCACCGGCTGGTATGCCCTGCCGGGACAAACCATCACCCTGAGACGCACCGATAACGCCGATGTGTCCGCTACCGTCCGACTCAACTACCACAGGCCCAACACCAATCGCGCCTATGAGCAGAAGATCTATCGAGCCCCGCTGGAGCTGACCACCGGACGACTGATCTTGGCCAAGGGGGGCAGCGTCACCTTCACCTCGCCCTATGGCGGCCCTATCTACCTCTATCTGGAAGGGGCGGCTGCATCGCTGGCCGTCCAGGTGAGCGCCACGGGCGTCACCCGTCATCCGGCCATCATGGATTTCAGTGATGAGCAGCAGATCCGCGAGTTCAACGAGCGGCTGGAACAAACCGAGCTGCCCCATATCGATCTGCGGGCCGATGGCGCAGAACAGCATCTGCGCCGGGATCGCTTCACCAAGGCGGTGGGTGGCGTCATCCCCGACACCAATGCCCTGCTCGACAGCATCGCCCGGGATCACATCAATGGTGTCTACACCCTGGCGGGCCTGAAAATTCAGGGCAAGGGGCTCGATGAGTCGCTGCCTGCGGATGTTAAAAACGCCTGCGTGGCACTGTTGGGGGAGGGGTGTCTCGATGAATCGCTCCATACCCGCACCATCATCCAGCATGCCAACTATGACCAGAATGCCCATTGCGGCAGCGGTTGCAGCGGCAACCCGTGGGACTCTTCCGGCAGCATCAGCCCGACCGGCTGGCTCGACAATCACGAGCTGGGCCACAACCTGCAGACCAACCGGTTGAACGTGCAGTACGCTGCGGCAGACGATGCCGACAACTGGAGTGGCTACGGCAGCCGGGCGGGGGAAAACTCCAACAACATCTTCCCTTATGTGGTGAAGTGGCGCGCCCATTATCTGAGAGATGGCAACACGGCGCCCATCAAGGATGGACACATGAATCACAAGGATCTCTTCTATGTGTTCATGTCTGATGCGGCGCAGGTACGGGACAGGAGTGGCAACCGCGTCGTGCTCGGGGCCAACTGCAAGGTGCTCGATACCGGCGAGAGTCGCTACGAAGCCCCCTGGAAGAGCAATGCCTACGCCGTCCACAACGGCTATCGCATGGCGTTTTATATCCAGATGGCATTACGCGCCCACCGTATGCTCCTGACTGATGGCACCCGGCTGAACGATGGCTTCACTCTCTTCACCCTGCTCTATCAGCATTCACGGATCTTCGGCGCGGCAGCCGACAGTGAAGCGCAGTGGAATGCCAACAAGGATAGGCTCGGCTTTAGCCTGTTCCCCTACTCGGGGCATGCGGTCTATGGCGGCAAACGGGTGCGCGATATACCGGGCAATGACTTTATGCTGGTTGCACTCAGTCGGCTCACCGGCTGGGACTGGCGCAATCACTTCGATCTGCTTGGCCTGCGTTACTCCAGCCTCGCGGTCGCTCAGGTGCAGGCCAACCAGCGTTATGGCAGCCTGCCGATGGGGATGTATGTGCTGGAGGATGACCTGCCCCCAGCCAACATGAGCGAAGGCGTCACATTCCTGCCGCTCTCTGAAAGCGACGGATCCACCCTCTGGCCCCGCAACAGCGGCTCGCCAAGCGCCTGCCCAACACCCTGAATCCGGTCATCACGATAACCACAACAAGCGCCCGGCAGGGCGCTTGTTGTTTATCCAGCCTTTGGCCCCATAGTGGATGCCGAGAAGGTTGGGGAGTCTGCGTGGAGAAGAACGAGCCGAAAATGTGTAAGCCTGTGTAAGGACTAGACACATCTCTGGCCCATCCACGCAGCCATGTTACAGCACCGTCATCTGACCGGCATAGAGGATGAAGTAGCGCAGCAGCAAGATCCCCACCAGGCTCAGGCTGCAGACCAGCACCAGGTGGGAGCGCTGGAGCTGGCGAGCTGGCGAGCTGAACAGCCCCAACAGTTGGGGAAGCAGGATGCCGATGCCAATCACGCCAAACCAGAAGACCTGCGACCAGAAGCCGCCGCCTATGGCCGCCCACATCGCTGCCTCCCGCTGGCCGCCACCGAAGTAGAGGCCGGTGAAGAAGCAGACCAGCAAGAAGATCTCGATAGCCACGATGGGACGCTCGAAGCGGTGCACAAAGCTCACCCCCTTGCTATGGCTGCTCTCCTTGAACAGAGTCACCGCCAGCAAGATGGTGGAGGCGACCCCCGAGCTGATACCGGATACCAGAAACAGCGCCGGCAGGATCGGGTTGTTGAGCATGGGGTAGGTCTTGAGCGCCGAGAGCAGGAAGCCGGTATAGGCCCCCAGCAGTACGGCCAGCAACAACAACAGGGGAGTAAGCAGTCGCTCGATCTGTGCCATCTTGCCTATCAGGGTATCGATGAAGGCGAACCTGTCCGCCAGCAGGTGCCGCCGCAACCCCTCGATCTCGGCTCTGAAGACCACCGCCAGCCAGGCAAACAACACCGTCATATAGACCTGAAACAGCATGACCCCCATCGACATCACGGAATCGAACTGATAGTGGAACATCAGCTTCCAGAAAGTCCAGGGTCGCGCCAGGTGGAAGATGAGGATCAGCAGCCCCAGTATCACGCTGAGCGGGGCCAGAATTGCGGTCGCCCTGATGATGCCGCTCTCGCTGCCGGCCCCGCGCTGGCGCAACAGCACCGAGAGGGTGACTGAACCGGCGGAGATCCCCAGCAGAAAGAGGTAGATGGCGATGGGACCATCCCAGACCAGTGAGTCGAAGTGAAATGCGTTATGCCACATGGTACATACCTCCCGTTTCGCTACTCACCATCTGCAGAGGGATACCGTCATGATGCGGGTTATGAGGACTCATGATTTTACCTCCCCTTTCGGTACCCGATACATCTTGGGCGAGGTGCCGAGGAACTGTTTGTAGCGATAGGTGGTTTCATGCACCAGCCGTCTGGCGATCGGGCTGTGAGGATCATCCAGATTGCCGAACACCAGCGCCTTGGTAGGGCAGGCTTCGACACAGGCGGGTTGCTTGCCGTTTGCCAGATTGGTTTTGCGGCAAAAGTCGCACTTGTCGGCAATGCGGGTGACCGGGTTGATAAAGCGTACCTGATAAGGGCAGGCCGCCAGACAGTAGCGGCAGCCGACACAGAGATCGGGGTTAATGTCGACGATGCCATCCTCGGCCCGGATATGGGATGCACCCGTCGGGCAGACATGCACACAGGGGGCGTTATCACAGTGCTGGCAGGACTTGCGGAAAAACCGGTACTCCTGATCCAGATATTCACCCACAGGGCCGGAGCGCAGGATCTGCAGGCGGGCTACCCCTTGTGGCACCTGATTGACTTCCCGGCAGGCATCCATGCAGGCGGTACAACCGATGCAGGCTGTCTCATCGTGGATCATGCCGTAGCGCACCCCCCCGATGGTCATGCTGTTGGCCAGGGCGCGGGGCGACCCCGTCATCAGGATCAAGGCGCTGGCACTCATCCCCACCATAAACTCGCGACGGGTCGTGCTCATGCGCCCTCCTTGGCCGCGGCTTGCTGCCTGGCCTCATGCTGCTTGCTGTGGCAGTCGACGCACAGCTTGATGCGGGCCTTCTCGGGGATGCCGACCATGGGCTCTTTGGCCGGGTGCAACTGATGGCAGCTGGTGCAGGTCACGCGAGTCGCATGCACGTCGTGAGCCCACAGCGCCTTGCGCAGATCATCGGGCTCATGGCAGCTCATGCAGACGCCGTTTTGCTGGCTGAGCGGGAAGGCATCGTCGCCAAAGCGCATCACGTCGACAATGCCGCCACGCTGTTTGCGGTGCTGGGCTGACGGGTTGCCGTGACAGTTGGTACAGGTCACCGCTTCATTGGTATTGGGGTTGGTGACACTGGCATGCTTGCCATGCATCCCCTCGTTTCCGTCGTGGCACTTGTCACACTTGGCGAAACGGGCGGCCGCTTTTTTCTCGGCTGCGGCTTTCTTCGCGGCTTTGGCCTGGCGTGCGGCCAGTGCATCGGCGGCACTGCTATCGGCCACAGTGCTGACGGCAGCAGACGCTGGTTCGACGGCGGTCGCTGCGAGGGCAAACTCGCTTGCACCCAGACAGATCGTGGCAAGCAAGGCCCACTGCATTATTTTTTTCATACTGGACTCCGGATCAAAGAGGTTCAGCGGCGTTATCCACCCCCTGACAAGAAAAAGAGCGACAAATACCTCCCAAAATGCCAGAAACGGGCAAGAGTCCCCCACCCACGACAGAGTGGGGGCTTGATCAATGGATAAACCTGACCGCTTTGGTTATTGCTGGCTGGCGTAGTACTCGGCCAACGCCTGGAGATCGGCATCACTCATGGCAATGATGGCGTTATTCATCTTCTCGTCATTGCTGCGCTTGCCGGCCTTGAACTCTTGCAGGGCCATCAGTATGTAACCTTTTGGCTGACCGGAGAGGATGGAGGCTTCATCGTCGGCAACGGAGCCACCTTCGGAGTGACACTTCTTGCAACCAGACTCTTCATGCAGTTTTTGTCCTGCTTTGGCCAGTGCGGCATCGAACGGCTGCTTCATCGGCTGGTAGGGCAGTTCGGCATAGTAAGCTGCCAATTCGTCGATCTGATCGTCGCTAAGACCCTTAACAATGTCGGTCATGTTTCCCTGTTTGCTGGTGTCACCGGTGACATGATTAACGGTCTTAGCAGGGCGGCCATCTAGGTAGCTTCGCATCTGCTCCGCAAGATTAGATTCTGCTATTCCGGCGATTGTCGGAATATCTGTATGTGAGCTGATCCCCTGATTACCGTGACATGCGTTACATGTTTTGGCCATCTCGTCGACCCCGGCAAAGGCTGGCCCAATTGAACCAATCAACAGAGATAACCCCACCACTTCCCATTTCATGCTTCGCTTCATTTTGCACTCCTCTTGACATAAAAATCGCAAAAGACAGCTTATACCGTTTTTTTATTCGAAAAAGTGGGCTTAGTCCCGCTTTTGAGACTTCTGTCAACGTCGAGAGCCACATAAACCTTATAATTCGGGGGGAAATGGTTTTTGACCAAGGTGGGGCTCAAAAGGCTTCAATGTTGCATGTTTTTGGGACTTTTCTGAGACAGCTCATACATGAAATAAAAAATCCGATAAAAAAGGATAAACAAGATGAAATACTGGAAAGCGCTGGTGGCCGCTGCAATGGTGCTCACCCTCTCGGCCTGCGGTGGCGGGGGGGATGGCAGTGACAAGAGTGAGCCGCCCCCCCCTCCTCCTGGAACCCCTGACTCTCTGACTATCTCGGCCTCGACACCGGTTCTCACCCCGGATGGTCAGCTCTCGGTGCAGTTCAACGTGGCGGACAAACAGGGTTCGGGTTACGACCTGGGCGCTACGATCCCCTCCTTCACCCTCAACAAGGTGATCCCCGGCCGCGATGCCACACGGCAAGACCCGGCCATCTGGAAGAGTTTTATCTACCGTTCCGGCAAAGCCACCAGTGAAAACAGCGGCAAGCTGGAGCCACTGGGCAATGGGCAATATCGCTACACCTTTGCGATCAACCCCACCACAGTTCAGGATCCCTATCCTTCTGATTCACAAAGCAATAATGGTGTAATTAGCTGGGATGAGACGGCGACTCATCGTCTCGGTATCTTTTTTGGTGGCAGCAACAATGTTCCCGTTACCAACTATGTGCTGGACTGGGTGCCGGCAGGGACGCCCGCCGCTTTGACCCGGGATATCGTGGATCAGAGCAGTTGTAACAGTTGTCACATGAAGCAAGCGATCAAACACGCGGATCGCGCTGACCCCAAACTCTGTGTCACCTGTCACAACGAGAGTAATCCGACCATTGCTACCCGCCGTTCTCTGACGACCATAGTGCACAAGTACCATGGCAATCTGGATAGCACGGATACCAAGACGGTCAGCCACTTTCCGCAAGACCCGCGCAACTGCGATACCTGTCATAAGGACGCTACGCCAGCCACCCTCAATGCCGGTAACTGGCAACATGCCCAGGAAAAAGCCTGTGGTGCCTGTCATGCCGATTCAACCAGCTCCACAGGTTTTGATGCTCACATCACCGGCAAGATCAACAGTGGCGCAGTCTGCACCCAGTGCCATGGCGCTGATCCGGCCAGCAGCAAGTCACCTTATATGGTTCACCTGGGTTACATGGCCAACGAGGCGATTGGACGCGACAAGCTGCAGTTCACGTTCGATGACGTTCGCTATGCCGCTCCCAATATCGAGGTCGAACTGACCGTCACCGTCGACGGTACGCCGGCCGAGAGCGTTAATGACGTGCTGAAATATGTCAAAGATGGCAATCCGGCCATTCTGGTCAACTGGGATCAGGGCCAGGGATTCGAGCTGGCCACCACCAATCCGCAGACCTTCGTCTCTGGCAACAAGATCGAGTTCAGCAAGTGTGTCAGCCAGGGCACAGGCCGCTTCCTGTGCAGCAAAGAGACGGGCAACGAGGTCAACGGCACCCTGGCTGCGACCATCGCCGACTTGAGAGTCTGTGTGGCGCGTAAAGCCGATCGCAACGGGGCGTTTGCCGCAGGGGATCTGCTGCCTTGCAGCAGTACTGCCAGCGCACTCTCCCTGATCGCCATCAATCCGGTCAGCGCCTACTTCCGTGCCGAAGGGGGCATCGACAGCAGCTATCTGCTCAAGGCCGGTGCGGATCTCGCTTCCTGCAACAGTTGTCACAAGGATCTGGCAGTCCACATGAGCAATCATGCGGCCAAGGATATGAGCCAGTGCACCAGTTGCCACAACGCGACCCGTACCTCGTTCTATGCGGGGGTGCCGGGGGACCTGAAATATCACGTCCACTCCTTCCACGCGCTTGGCGCCAAACATGGGGGAAGCGCTACCTTCCCGGGCGATATCAGCAACTGCGAGTCCTGTCATACCCAGGGGCAATACAACCTGCCCAACCAGCAGAACGCTCGCCCCTCTCTGGTCGCCACCACGGCTGACAACAAACAGCCTAAATACTTCAGCCCGGTGCTGGTGGTCTGCTCCAGCTGCCACCTCAAATCACCGCTGGGGTTGGTCAAGCCGGATAGCCCGGTGGTAGGGGATGAGTGGGCTACCCACATGAAGAATAACGGCGCCGTCTTTGGTGCAGAGACGATCGAAGCCGCAACCGGTGTTGAACAGTGTGCCTCTTGCCATGCCGTCGGGCAGGAGCAGGGTGTCGACAAGGTTCACAAGGTCTACGACTTCCGTTGATGAAATCCTGCGGTCAGGGGGTAACCCCTGGCCCTTCGCCGTTGAAGGAAACAAGATGAAAAAGACCATCTCGCAGTGGTTATTGGCTGGCATGCTGGCCCTGAGCTGCCTGTCAGCCTGGGCCAAGAGCGATGCCGCGCAACCCGCTGGCGATGCAGATCCGCGACTCCAGATTGAATCGGCTCTGGACAAGAAATTTGACCAGGGAAAATACTCCCCGAAGGGAGCTGATACCTGCCTCAAGTGCCACGATTCAGATTCACGCAAACCCGCGACCGGCATATTCCACAGTGTGCACGGCAATCTGGGCAACCAGAATGGCCCCATGGCCGACCGGCAGTGTGAAGCTTGTCATGGTCCGGCAGGCAACCACACGCGCAATCCTCGCAAAGGAGAGAAACGGGAGCCGATGATCACCTTTGGTCCCGATTCACCTGTGCCGGTCGAGAAGCAGAACAGTGTCTGTCTCTCCTGTCATACCGATACCAACCGGATGGGCTGGCATGCCAGTGTTCATGCGGTCGAGGATCTCTCCTGTACCAGCTGCCACACATTGCACCAGGCCAAGGATCCGGTGATGGACAGCAAGAAACAGGTCGAGACCTGCACCAGCTGCCATGCCGCAGAGAAATCGGATCTGCACAAGCGCACCAGTCATCCCATCCTGAATGGCGAAATGCCCTGCTCCAGCTGCCACAACCCGCATCAGTCACAAAATGAGGCCAGCCTGAAACAGCCAACCGTCAACGAGAGCTGTTACGAGTGCCATGCCGAGAAGCGGGGCCCCTTCCTGTGGGAGCACGAACCGGTGACCGAGGATTGCTCTCTATGCCACAGCCCCCACGGTTCCATCAATCAGGCGCTGCTCAACAAGCGCGTGCCCCAGCTGTGTCAGGAGTGTCACAGTGCCCCCCATGCCAACGTGTCCATCCCCGAGGGGGATCTCAAGGTGCGCGGCGGCAGTTGCCTGAACTGTCATAACCAGATCCACGGGACTAACCATCCGAATGGGCAGTCCCTGCGACGTTGAGGAGAGAAGTCATGAAACATTCAACACTTTGGCTCTCCTTGCTGACCATCTTCTCGGCCCATGCCACCGAGGAGCCGCTGGCTGTCGAGGATTACTCCCTGCAATCGGCCAGGGAGGCCAAAACCGCGCGCTGGCGCTGCGCATCATGCGAAAGCGAGAGTGGCTGGTTTGGTGAGGTGGGGCTGGGGACAGGCTACATCAACGATGATGGCGCGACCCGTTTTCGCAACTGGGTGCCCGCCGCCAACGATACCGGCATGCTGGGGATCTTTAACGCTGACCTGCAGTATCGGGGAGAGGGATCCCGTTACGGCGCACTCGAGGTCAGGGATCTTGGAATGCGCCGTTTCAGCATGTCACTGGAGCAAGGGTTCTATGATGGCGCGCGCGCCAAAATTGGCTACTCCGAAACCCCCTTTTACTGGAACAGCCATGGCAAGAGTGTCTATCGCTCTGACGATGCGCCGATGGCGGCTGGTGCGCTGGCCGAATTTGACAAGGAGGTGGTCCGCAAGAAGCTGACCATGGGGCTTGCCTATACCCCCAAGAGCCCATGGCGCCCTTATGCCGATTTCTCTTATGAGAAAAAAGAGGCAACGCTGGCCACTTATCAGTCCAGCATCCCGGGGATAGGCAGTACGCCGGGCTTTGTACCCAAGCTGGTCGATGGCAGCACCACCACCCTGGTCAAGAGTGGCATCAGCTACCTGGGTGAAGGCTGGCTGGTTGATCTGGCCTACAACGGCTCACTCTATCGCAACGAGGAGACCGCATTCTATTTCGGTTCGGCCAGCGACCCCTATGCCAATGAGCGGGCTTACGAACCCGACAACAGCTTCCATCAGGTCAGTTTGTCCGGCCAGTACAACTGGAACCGGCAGAGTCTGAGCGGTCGCATTCTCAGCAGTCGAGCAACGTCGGATGGCAATCTAGCCGCCTTCCGGCAGGTGCCGATCACCCAGAGCGATTTCCATGGCGAGATCGATACCATCCAGACCAATGCCAAATGGGTGGGGCGTTTTGGCCGGGATTTGACTCTGCGTGCCGGGGGCGAATACCGGGATCGGCAGGACAACTCGGACAAGCAGGTTGTTATTGGCAAACAACGGCAGCCGGGGGATCGTTCTCACAGTAAAGCCAATCTGGAAGCGGATTACCGCCTTAGTCGATCGGTCAAGGTAACCGGGGGTTACCAGTATCGTGCCGATGAACGGGAGTACGCGGATCGTCGCAAGACGGATGAGCAGACATTGTTCCTCAAGAGTCGCTATCGCCCGGTGGGTGATCTGCAACTGGGGGGGAAACTCTCCTGGAGCACCCGGGATGGCTCTGAGTGGAAGAATAACAATACCAATGTCAGCCCGACCTTGCGTCAGTTCTATCTGGCCAATCGTGACAGGTTCGAGCTGCGTGGCGATCTGCAGTATGCCTTCAGCGAGCAGTTAAGCTCCTCGCTGGAAGGGTGGTGGGCACGGGCAAACTATCCGGAGCCTGACATCGGACTCAGTGAAGGGGAGGACTATGGTATCGATCTGACCCTTAACCAGCAGTTTGATGAGAATCTCAGTGGCCATCTATTCAGCAATGTACAGTGGATCACCTCAAGCCAGAACCATGCTTACACCGGTGCCCCGGACTGGGATCCCTATTCGACCCGGGTTCGTGACCAAATCACTACTCTGGGAGTGGGTCTAAGCCAGAAGAAGGCGTTTGATTTGGCGCTGGAACTGGGGGTGGATTACAGCTTCTCCTATGGCCGTGGCCAGACAGATGCCAGCAAGGGTTATGACTACCCCGACCTGACCAGCAAGCAACACCGTCTGGAAGGCTATGCCCTCTATCAGCTCGACGAGAAGCAGTCACTGCGCTGGGATATGCGCTACGAGTTCTACCACGATGTGGACTACCTCTACACCGGTGAGGAGTACAGCATGGGTCATGTTAACCAGAACTATAACGGTTACTTCACCGCTATCTCCTGGCTCTACAAGTTCTAACGCCGCAAGTGCCACAAGGGGAGCCTGGCTCCCCTTTTTCATGCCCGGCACAGACACCCGAATGCGGATAGCAATTGATGCCTGGATGCCGCGAGGCATGTTGCTATCTAATTGATTTTCTATATTTCAGATCTTCCCAGCAGCTGGGTTGCATGGCGGCACTGCGACGTTAGGCCGCTGATCTTGTGTGGCGCCGAACGGGCCGATCGGGTGATGGTGGGCGACAAGTGGCGGGTGTGAATGGCGCCGTCGTGGGGCTCGATATCGAACAGCTTATCGCCCTTCACAAGGTGGCTGCTGCTGTGCTGGTACGTGGCCAGGTGAGAGCAAATGGTAAAAAGCGAAGGGGCCTGCAGCGGGCCCCTTGTTGTTGGCGCTTTTCGCTGCGCCGCTATTTGGCGGCGGGGGCAGGGAAGTATTTGCTGTGCAGCAGCGGGTATTCACTACTCGCCAGCACCTGGGTCAAGCCGGTCTGGAACTCTTTGACCAGTTCGTCGCTTACCGGATGGCTGAAGGCGAAGCAGAACTGCTCCGAGCTAAGTACCCACTGCTCCTTGAAGCGGGCGGGGTCGAGTTTTTGCTCCACGATCAGCTGTTCCATGGTGGTTTTGTTGGTGGAGACCAGATCGATCCGACCTGAGGTGAGCATCTTCAGCGCTTGTGCCAGCCGATTGGCTGCCATCAGCTTGGTCTCGTCAAAGCCGTTGTTGAGTAGCAACTGTTCTCCCACATCAGCCCGTACCGCCCCGATATTGAATGCTTTGGCATCATCGAGCTTGGTGATGGTGATATTGCGCTCGGCCAACCCTACCAGCACGATTTCGGCGTAACCAATGGGACAGGCCCATTTGAACAGAGGATCCCGCGCCTGGGTGCGGGCGGTGGAGAAGAGTACCGCATTGGGCTTTTGGGTCAGCAGGTAGTAACCGCGCGCCCAAGGCATGATGGTGATGGGCTGCGCTGGGGTATTGGTCTTTTTCCATACCAGTTGCAGCAGTTCGACCGCGAGGCCGGTGGGGGCGCCACTTGCATCGGCGTAGTTGTAGGGTTTGTACTCTTCGGTAATGTAGTGAAGCTTGGCCAGCTCGGGGCTGGCGTTGGCAAAGGAGGTAACAAGCAGTGTGGCCAACCCGATCCATGGTTTCATTTCTCTATCCTGCTCAAGGGAATACCTATGCTCAATTGTGACCAAGCCGGATGATTTCGCCAAGGCGGGTTTGCAGTTTGGCAAAAAGTGCAGGAGGCCGCCGGCATGTTGTGCTGTGTTGCGAGGGTCAGAGAGACTGGCGCAGTGGCAGGTATTTGGCTTGCAGTTGCGAAAATTGAGGGGAGGCCCGGGCACGATCCAGAGCTTGTTGAAAGCGGCTTATATCCCTGTCTGGCACCTGACGGCTAAAGGCATAGCAGAGTGGCTTGCTGTCGAGCACAAAGGCCACATTGAAGTCATTCAGATCCATGTTGAGGTCCTTGAGGGTTTGATAGCCGACCAGCTTGTTGGTAGCAAAGAGATGGGTACGGCCCGAGGCGAGCATTTTGGCCGCCTGGCTGAGACGGTTTGCCTCGACAAGGTTGCTTTCATCCAGACCCCGCTCCTGCAACAGCTGACTCGATACGGTCGAGCGCACCACCGCAATCTTGTATTGTTTCATTTGTTCGGCAGAGACAAGGGTCAGCTTGTCAGCTGCGCGGCCAAGAAGCACAAAGTCCGAGTTGTCGATGGGGCAGGCCCACTTGAAAAGCGCTTCCCGTTCGGGTGTCCGTGCGGTGGCAAACAGCACCACATTGTGCTTGCTGCTTAGTTCTTTGTAGCCGCGGGCCCACGGCAGAATGCGTATTGGTTGGGGGGAAAGGTCACTATATTGCCAGATCATCTGCAGCAGTTCGACGGCAAGGCCGGTGGGCTGACCCTCTGCGTCACTGAAGTTAAAAGGCGGGGAGATTTCGGTGCAGTATTCGAGCTTGTCCAGATCTGCACGGGCAAAGCTGGCCCACAGAAGGAGTAGGATGTGGGAGAGATGCCATTTCCGCATGGAAGAGATCCTTCACTATATCGACAATGCCAAACAGTGTGACGGCTCGAGTTCGCAATAGCCAGCTCCTTGAGGGCAACCATAGTGCGACTGAGGGACCATCCCAGCCGCAGCCGAGAGTCAGCGCACCGGCAGGTATTTGGCCTGCAATTTGCGAAACTCCTCCGAGGCGAGGGCGCGGGTCAGGCCCTGCTGAAAGAGGGTGATCTCGCTGTCAGGCACCTGACGGCTGAAGGCGTAGCAGAGCTGCTCGGCGCTCAGCACCATGGCCACGTTGAAGTCGTCGCTGCTCAGCTTCAGTTCGCGGATGGCGTCATATCCCGCCAGCTTGCTGGTGGCGAGCAGGTCGGCGCGGCCGGAGAGCAGCATCTTCAACCCCTGCGACAGGCGGTTGGCCGGGATGATGTTGTTGTCATCCATGCCGTTGTTGAGCAGCAGCTGTTCGGCTGCATCCGAGCGCACCGCGCTGATCTTGTATTGGCTCATCTGATCGAAGGCGGTCAGGGTGATGTTCCGCGCTTTGCGGCCCAGCAGTATGTATTCCGAGTAGCCGATGGGGCAGACCCACTTGAAGAGATCCTCCCGCGCCTGGGTGCGGGCGGTGGAGAAGAGCACCACGTTGGGCTTCTGGGTTAGCAAGTAATAACCTCGCGCCCAGGGCAGGATGCGCACCGGCTGGGGTGTCACGCCGCTGTGTTGCCAGACCATCTGCAGCAGATCGACCGCAAGGCCGGTGGGCTGGCCTTGCGGATCGCTGAAGTTGTAGGGGGGGTACTCTTCGGTGAGGTACTCGAGCTTGCCCAGATCAGCCCGGGCCGTCGAGGCCCAGCAGAGCAGCAACAGATGACAGATCAGCCATATCCTCATTGGGAACATCCTTAGCGATCAACCTTCCCTTGAGTGTGACCATGAACAGAGTAAATAGCCACTCACGGCCGTTACCAGCGGGCGCGGATCTGCCCGATGGGCTGGTAGGCCTCGTCCCTCAGCCCCACCAGCAGGGTCTTGCCATCCGCTTGCAGACGGAACTCGCCGTAGCGGGCCGCTTCGTACTGCTCCCCCGTGCCCTCTTCAAAGAAGTAGGCATCGGGGCCGATCTGCCACTGCCGCTCGCTCTGGTGCACCTGCAATAGCCGCTCATCGCTGGCGAGCCGATCCGGTTTGCCATCAGCCACCAGAGTGGCTACCTGATGGGCATCGAGGCGGATCACCAGGGTGTCGCTGCCCTTGTTTTGAGTAGTTTGGGCGTCGCGGCTGGTCAGCTCGCGGGCAATTTCATAGTTGAGCCGCATGTAATCCCCCTGCATCAGAGAGCGGGGATCGACCGGAGCGAGCCGCAGCAGCACCACTTCGCCGCTGCTCATGGCGTGCTCATAGCGCCAGACGGTGGCATTGATGCCTGCCAGGATGGCGAGGCCGCTCAGCAACAGGGCGAGCTGTCGGGTGACGGGTTTCATGAGTCGCTCCTTGCCGCGAAGGTGGTGAGCAGCTGGCGGGCACCCAGCAGCAGGATGCCGGAGCCCAGCAGCAGCCAGGATTTGGTCATCAGGGTGAGCCCAAGATCGTAGTAATAGAGCGAGCCATAGCCGAGCAGCAGCAGGGCCGAGAGGGTCATCAGCCCCAGACTGCCGGCATAAAACCCGAGGATCAGCACCAGTGCGCCTGCCCCCATGCCGGGGATGATGGCACTGATCAGCACCAGCGGCAGGCCAAACAGCAGGGGGAGCCTCAGTTTCACCATCACCGCCAGCAGCAGGGCGGCGCAGATCAGCGGATTGAGCCAGAGCGGCAGGCGAGACAGCCCCAGTTCGTCCAGCACGCTGCTGCCGCCATCCCACAACGGGTGGTGCAGACGACCCAGCACCAGCAGGGAGAGGGCCAGCCCCAGCGTGATGGAGTGGTAGAGCTGGTGGCGCTCTGGATCCCTATCTGCCCGCAGCCAGCAGAAGGTGATGGCCGCCATCACCAGCGGCAGGGCCAGCAGTTGCAGCCCGAGGCAGGCAAGGCCAAGGGTGAGCAGCAGGGCCGCCGCCACGCTGTGAAACAGCCGCACCAGCCAGTGATCGAACAGCACGGCGATGGCAAGGGAGAGCAGGCACAACCCAAACCAGAGCTGGGCGTGATGAAGGTCCAGCTGATCGAGCAGACCATAGAGCAGCCAGGCATCGGCCGCCAGGGTGAGGGCCAGCACGAACTGATCCCAGAGATCGCCGCGCTGGCTGCGATTGAGGGCGTAGGCCCCCGCCAACAGCACGGCCCCGAGCAGCAGAGCACTGTTGGCCTCGCGGGTCAGCTGCTCGAAGGTGAGAAACAGGAAAAAGAGCAGGAACAGGGCGGCAATCCAGCCCACCAGCCCGAGCAGAAAGCGGCTCGACCAGTGGGGCTGGGTATCACGGGGCTGATCCCCTTCCACCAGATTGGCCTGTTGCAGTGCTTGCCAAAGGGTCAGATCACTCATGAGACCTCCGTTGTTGTTGCAGCCAGCGGGCGGCGGTGACAGAAAGGCCGATGGCAATCAGGCTCAGCAGCAAAAAACCGTTGATGTCGGGCTCCATCCACTTGCCCAGCGCCGCGAGGATGACGGCAATCAGACTGAGGCACCCCATGGCGAGTCCGGCGATAAATCTGTGATGCCACAGGGCATAGGCCGCGGCGAGCCAGCCAAGCCAGAGCGGCCACACCAGCGGGGAGGCGGCATCAAACAGCGCCAGCAGGGTGAGCAGGGTAGCCCCCAGACCTGCGGCCAGGCCCGCCAGCCAGCTTGGCAGCAGGCGCCAGCGGTTTGGCGCCAGCAGAAGCAGACCCCAGAGGGCGGCGTTGAGCAGGGTAAGGCACCAGCCCAATCCCTCTTCATCGAAGGTAAAGAAGAGCGTGAACAGGCCGAGCCGCCAGTAGAGCACCAGCGCCAGCTGGCCGAGCAGCCAGCTTAAGGTCCAGAGCAGGGGGCTTTGGCCAAATGCCGCCAGCGGCACCAGCATCAGCGCCCAGGTGGCGAACAGCTGCCAGGGATCGGCGCCGGTCTGGTAGGTCTGACCCACCAGCGCCAGCAGGGCGCCGATATTGAGGGCGATGGCGAGCAGCAGTGCCTGACGGGGGGTCTTCCCAAGGGGCTTGCGCCACAGCAGAAGCAGCATGGCGAGCAGCGGCGCCTCCAGCAGGGCAAGGCGGGAGACCCGGCCCAGCTCTTGCCAGTTGAAGGCGACGAAGAAGATGAGGCCAGCCCCGATGCAGAGGGCACCGAGCCAGAGCAGCAGCCGGTCAAACAGCCACTGCCAGCGCGCCGGATGGGGGGGAAGATCGGCGAGGGTCAGGGCGTCTACCAGCTTCTCTGGCGCCAGCCGTCCCTGTTTGACCCATTCGAGAAGCGTCTCTCTTGATACGTTGTGCATGGGGGGACTCCACGAGGTTTGCCCCATTATGGCATGAGGCACCCG
Source organism: Aeromonas sp. 604176 (assembly GCF_049170755.1). NCBI lineage: Bacteria > Pseudomonadati > Pseudomonadota > Gammaproteobacteria > Aeromonadales > Aeromonadaceae > Aeromonas > Aeromonas sp. 604176. The sequence goes on along the minus strand of NZ_JAAKNE010000007.1, from coordinate 12,244 downwards.
CAACCGTGCACTGCCCCTTGGCTCTACGGCTGGTGGTTGCGACAGCGGATTACGCAATAGACACAGCAGTAAACAAAAAGCCCTCCGAGGTGGAGGGCTTGGTCAGCGGAAAAGGCGATCAGGCAAAGATCAGAGTGCTCACCCCGAGGCCGACGAAGAGGATGGCGCAGGCGATGCGGATCCCCTTGAGCGGCAGCTTGTCTGCCCCCAGCTTGCCGATCAGCACCACAGGCACGTTGGCCAGCATCATGCCGAGGGTGGTACCGGTAATGACCTGCACCAGCGAGTCATACTTGGCGGCCAGCAGCACGGTGGCGATCTGGGTCTTGTCGCCAATCTCGGCGATAAAGAAGAGCACGAAGGTGGCCATAAAGGGGCCGTATTTATCCAGCGAGCTCTCCTCGTCATCCATCTTGTCCGGCACCAAAATCCAGATAGCCATGGCGATAAAGGCGATGGCGACCAGCCAGGTCATTATCTTGGGATCGAGCCAGCGACTGATGAACTCGCCAATCCAGGCAGCGCCCGCATGGTTGAGCAAGGTAGCCGCCAGCATGCCGGCGATGATGGGCCAGGGCTTGCGAAAACGGCAGATGAGCAGCAAAGCCAACAGCTGGGTTTTATCGCCGATTTCGGCAATAGCGACGCTGAGGGTTGAGGTTAACAAGGCTTCCATAAAAATGACCGGGGGACGGAATTGTTATAAACCAAAGACAAGCCTGCGCCATCCGTCCCCGGTATTGGCACTGGCCCGTCAAAGGTCTTGTCAAATCCATGGCTGGCATGGATCACCCTGACCATGGTGATTTGGCACCAAGTATGTTGATCAGGGTCGCAAACCGGTATTCATGCAATGGATGGCACCGGCGTGCGAGACTACTCCCCCTCGATGGGAGCGGGCATTCTAGGGAAAAACCGCATGAGTGACAAGGGGATCAGCCACCCACCAGCTTGACGCTGAAACCGGCTTTCTCCAGCTCGGTTTTGATCAGGTCCCGTTTATCCCCCTGGATCTCGATCACTCCCTCCTTGATACCGCCTCCGGTGCCGCACTTTTTCTTGAGCAGGGTGGCCAGGGATTTTTGCTGATCGGCGGGTACGCCATGAATGGTGATCACCCCGGCGCCCTTGCGCCCTTTGGTCTCGCGGCGAATGCGCACGGTGCCGTCAGTGGGGAAGGGGGAGGCGGATTGGGGAGCGCTCTGCTCCTTGATCATGCCGCCATCTGTGCTGTAAACGAGGCGGCTGTTGTTGTCGTGATTCATGGCATTACTTTATGGGTTAGCTAAGCGGAGTTTGATTTTACTCAAATAAAAGTTGAAGACACAGCTTATAATGCCCCAAGTAAAAGAGAATTATTATTGTTTAACTTCAGGAGTCAGTCATGCTACTCACGCAGTTGTCACCGGGACAGAGTGCTCGCATCAAGAATATGAATCAGCTCGCCCGGCCGCTGCGCCGCAAACTGATGGTGATGGGCCTGTTGCCCCAGACTGAAGTCATTTATCTGCGCTCCGCCCCCCTGGGGGACCCGCTCCAGATCCAGTGCCAGGGGATCTGTCTCTCCATGCAAAAGAGTCTGGCCCAGCAAATAGAAGTCGAGCCGGTATAACCCCCTGTTCGGCTACCGCTTCGGTCAAGAAAGTCACCGGGAGCGGTTCAGAGACAAGAAGTCGAACCTGCAAAGCAGCTTGCCACTCGCACGCGGCGGGTTCAGAAGAAAATAGAGGTAGAGCTGGTATGAATTATTCCCTGGTAACGGTAGGTAACCCCAATAGCGGTAAGACCTCCCTGTTCAACGCCCTGACCGGCGCCCGCCAGCAGGTAGGCAACTGGAGTGGCGTCACCGTCGACAAGAAGATGGGTGAGTTCAGCGCGGGTGAGCATCACTTCAAGCTGATGGATCTGCCCGGCATCTATAGCCTGGCGGGTCAGGATGGCAGTCTGGACGAGCAGATCGCCAGCCGCTTTGCCCAGGGCCAACAACCCGACCTGCTGCTCAACGTCATCGACGCCGCCAATCTGGAGCGCTCCCTCTACCTCACGCTGCAACTGCGCGAACTGGGCCTGCCCATGGTGGTGGTGCTCAACAAGCTGGATATCCTGCAAAAGCGCCGCATCGTCATCGACGATAGCAAGCTCGGCAAATCCCTCGGTTGCCCTGTAGTGGCCCTCTCTGCCCACAACAGCAAGCAGGTTGCCGCCTTCAAGCAGCAGATCCGGCAGTTTATCGGTCAGCCGCAAGCAGCCTTGCAACTCGATTACGGCCAAGAGCTTGAAACCGATCTGGCGGAGCTGGAGACCCTGCTCGCCCCGCATCACCTCACTACCCGTGGCCGCGCCCTGCGCCTGCTGGAAGAGGATGCGGTGATGCAGGAGACTCTGCTGCCCGGTCAGCAGGCGGCCGCCGCCAATGTGGTAGCTCGCGCTCATCAAGGGCAGGATATCGACCTGCAACTGGCAGATATCCGCTACGGACATATCCACCAGTGGGTACAACAGGCTCGCCAGCAGAAGGGCAAGCTCACCGAGGCCCAGAGTGAGTGGCTGGATCGGGTGCTGCTCAATCGCTGGATTGGCATCCCCTTCTTCCTGTTTGTCATGTACCTGATGTTCATGTTCGCCATCAAGGTGGGCAGCGCCTTTATCGACTTCTTCGACATCATGGGCGGCGCCCTGTTTGTCGATGGGGTGCACCACCTGCTGGGGCTGATCAATGCCCCCGAATGGTTGGGCGCCATTCTGGCTGACGGCTTCGGGGTTGGTTTGCAGACCGTGGCCACCTTTATTCCTGTGATTGGTTGCCTCTATCTGTTCCTCGCGGTACTGGAGAGCTCCGGCTATCTGGCCCGCGCCGCCTTCGTGGTAGATGCCCTGATGCGCCGCCTCGGCCTGCCGGGCAAGGCGTTCGTGCCGATGCTGATGGGCTTTGGCTGTACCGTCCCCTCGGTGATGGCGACCCGTACCCTCAACTCCGAGCGGGAGCGGCTGATGACCTCGGCCATGGCCCCCTTTATGTCGTGCGGTGCCCGTCTGCCGGTTTACGCCCTGTTTGCGGTGGCTTTCTTCCCCGAGTCTGGCCAGAACCTGGTGTTCGGTCTCTACCTCATCGGCATTCTGGTGGCGGTGCTCACCGGCCTGTTGCTGCGCAGCACCCTGCTGCCGGGCAAGAGCGACTCCATGCTGATGGAGATGCCGGACTACGAGTGGCCGCGTCCGGTCAACGTTGCCATCAAGACCTGGCAGAAGCTCAAATCCTTCGTCTTTGGCGCAGGTAAAACCATCGTACTGGTGGTTGCCGTGCTGAGCGTGCTTAACTCCCTGGGTACCGATGGCAGCTTTGGCCATCAGGAGCAGGAGAGCTCGGTACTGAGCAAGATCAGCCAGGCGGTGACCCCGGTGCTGCACCCCATCGGTGTGCGCGATGACAACTGGCAGGCCACGGTCGGTATCGTCACCGGTATCTTCGCCAAAGAGGCGGTGGTCGGTACCCTCAACAGCCTCTACGCCGGTGGTGGCGCGGATGAAGAGGAGGCGAGCGAGTTCTCGCTGGTGGCCAGTTTCCACGAGGCGATCGATGCCGTGGCGGCCAATCTGGCGGAGATCAACCCGAGCGACCCTATGGGGCTTGATGTTGGCAACCTCGACGACCAGAAAGCTGCCGCCGAGGCGCAGGAAGTGGATGTCTCCACCTACGGCAACATGCAGACCCACTTCGACGGGGCGGCTGGTGCCTTTGCCTACCTCTTGTTCGTGCTGCTCTACATGCCTTGCGCCGCCGCCATGGGCGCGCTGGTGCGGGAAACCGGTCGTCAGTGGGCGCTGATGACGGCGGTATGGTGCAACTATATGGCCTTTATGTGCGCGACCCTCTTCTATCAGGTCGCGACCTTTGCCGCTCATCCGGAGCAGAGCCTGTTCTGGATCGTCAGCTACGGCCTCTCTCTGGTGTTGCTCTGGTGGGCCGGTCGCCGTCATGGTGACATCGTTGCCCGCAAGGTGGTGACCTTATGATCCTGCGCGAGCTGGGGGATTACCTCGCCGCGCAGCAGAAGGTGAGCCGGCGTGATCTGGCTCGCCACTTCCACACCTCGGAAGATGCGGTGGAGGCCATGCTTGGCTTCTGGATGCGCAAGGGGCGGGTCATCAAGCGCGAGAGTCGGGTCTGTGGTGGCAGTTGCTGCGGCAAGAGCGAGGAGGTGATGTTCGAGTGGTGTGACGCGGGCCAGATTGGGTTCAAGATCCGCTAAACGACCACCAAACCTCATCACCAAACATCGAACAATAAAAAACGGCAGATCCTGCACAAGGGTCTGCCGTTTTTATTGCTGAAAACAGGCGGGATCAGGCGCTATGGCGGGCCTCGCTCAGCAGTGCCAGCGCCGGTTGGGCGTTGTCCGGCATCAACCGGTAGGCCTTGTGATGTTTGACCAGGGTGGTCTTCTTGTTGCCCTGGCTCAGCAGCAGGCCGTGCTTGAAGGCCGCCTCGGCCAGCACCTTCTCGTCACCGCGCACATAGAGGGTGAGGGGTTTGACAAGCTCACCGTCCTCGATATGGCCTGTATATTCGCTGTGGCTTACCACCAGACTCGCCTGACCGCCAGATTGCAGGCGCAGCTTGGCATTCACCTCGCTCTCGGTCAGCACCAGCCAGCCTGCCGCCGTCAGATCCTCCAGCAGGGCCGCCAGCTTGGCCCCCAGTTGTTGCGGGTTGGTCATGGCGCACTGGTATTGGAAGGCGATGCGCGCAAGCAATCCCTTGAGATCGGCACCCGCGCCCAGAGTGCGGCCAAGCTGCACCCAAGCTTTCAAATCTTCCATCACCAGACGGGAGAAGCGCTTCTCCTTGAGGGAGTCGGCCATCCAGGTGCAGAGAGAGTGGCTCTCTTGGGCCGGAGTGCGCTTGCCCGCCTTTTGTTCGGCGGTGCGGGCCAGTTCGGCCAGGCTCTGGGTGGCCATCTCGAGCAGGGCCTGATTGTAGGTAGGAGAGGTCATAAGCAATCCTTGAGTTGACCACCAGGGGCCAACACCGATGACAGAGATGGCAAAGGCGCCAGTGGCGCCTTTGCGGTTCAATAGAGCAACTGCCCGCCTTATTTCGGCTGGCGGGGCTTCTTGGCAGCGGCCAGACGCTTGAGGCGCTGACCCTGCAGCTTGGCTTCGGCCATCACCTGGGCCACGGCGTTATCTTCACGCTGCGGGCGCTTGCCAAAGCGACGACGCTCTTGCAGCTGTTTGATCAGCTCGTCACGGCTGCTCACCTCATAGCCTGGCACCATGATGCGACGGATCTTCTGGCCGATCAGGGCCTCGATCTCCAGCAGGGTACGCTCCTCTTCACGGCTGACGAAGGAGATGGCCATGCCGCGCTTGCCGGCACGACCGGTACGGCCGATACGGTGGACGTAATCTTCCGCCAGGAACGGCAGATCGTAGTTGACCACGTATTCCAGATCCGGAATGTCCAGACCACGGGCGGCCACTTCGGTGGCCACCAGTACCCGTACCTTGCCTTCCATGAATTCGCGCAGGGCGCGGCGACGGTTGCCCTGGGCCTTCTCGCCATGGACCACGGCGGACTTGATGCCGTCGAGGTTCAGCTCCTCGACCAGCACATCACAGCTCTCGCGGGTACTGGCGAACACCAGCACCTGCTGCCAGTTCTGCTTGCCAATCAGCTCTGAGAGCAGCTCGCGCTTGCGCTTCTGCTCGACCGGATAGACGGTGTGGCTGACGGTGTCGGCGGTGGAGTTCTGCTTGTTGACGCTGACGATCTGCGGTCTGTCCAGCATCAGGTTGGCCAGCTTCTTCACCGCGTCGGAGAAGGTGGCGGAGAAGAGCAGGTTTTGACGGGTCTTATTGACCGCTTGCAGGATCTTCTGCACATCGGCACTGAAGCCCATGTCGAGGATGCGATCCGCTTCATCCATCACCAGACACTCGACGCCGGAGAGGCTGAGGTTGCAGGCGGTGAGGTGCTCCAGCAGACGGCCCGGGGTGGCCACAATGATGTGAGCGCCCGCTTTGAGCTTCTTGGCCTGCACGTCCTGCTTGCCACCGCCGACAATGGTGATGGTGGTGATATCGAGATACTTGGCGAAGTCATTGATGTTGCTCGCCACCTGAGCCGCCAGCTCGCGGGTCGGGGTCAGGATCAGCACACGGGCGTTGGAAGGCTGGACCGGCGCCGGATTGTCTACCAGACGTTGCAAAATGGGCAGGGCGAAGGCGGCGGTCTTGCCGGTACCGGTCTGGGCGCTGGCCAGCACATCGCGGCCACGGCGAATGGCCGGGATCGCCTGTTGCTGCACAGGGGTCATCTCCTGATAACCGCAATCTGAGACAGCACGCAAAATCTCGGGGGCAAAATCGAACGATTCAAATCTCATAATGGGTTCCTGTGTTCCAGCTGGGCTGTGTTTGGCTTGGTTAGCTCGGCATGAGCGAGACGGAGGTTGTAACCACCGACGGCTGCGCCTGACATCAAGTCAGAGAGTGAGCCGGAAAATGGCGGGCGCGAAGTGTAACAGATAGACGTCACAAATTCTGCCTCAAATGGTTGTCCTTTTCTCATCCTTTGTGGTGTGAATGGCGGTTGAAAGCAATCATTTGACTCCCAAATGCCAAGCTTAGATGCGTGGCTAATGGTTTTGGGCAAGGACGAAAGGGATATCGATGGAACTGGAACAGTTAAAACGCCAGCTGGAGCAGCTTGGCGAGCGCAATGACAGCATGCAGCAGGCTCGACACCGCAAGCTGCTCAATATCACCCGCGACACGGGGGAGTTGCTGTCAGTGCTGGTGCAGACCCGTGGGGCACAGGCGGTGCTGGAGATCGGTACTTCAAATGGTTACTCCACGCTTTGGCTGGCAGAAGCGGTGCGTCGGTTGGAGGGGCACGTGACCACCATTGAGCTGGATGAGGACAAGCGCGTGTTGGCCCATGACAACTTTCAGAGGTCAGGGTTGGCCCCTTGGGTAACCTTGCTGGCAGGGGATGCGAGTGAGCTGTTACCGACCTTGCCGCAAGGCGGCTATCAGCTCATCTTCCTCGATTCGGAGCGTCAGCACTACCGGGCATGGTGGCCGCAGATCCGCCGCCTGCTGGCACCCCGTGGCCTGCTGGTGGTTGATAACGCCATCTCCCATCGCAGCGAGATGGTGGAGTGGATGAACGAGGTCGGGCAGGATCCGGCCTTTGCCACCTCGCTGGTGCCGGTCGGCAAGGGGGAGTGGCTGGTGGTGCGTTTGTAGGAGGTGGATAGCTGCAAAAAATCAGCCCCGCATTGGCGAGGCTGATTGTGAAAGTGCATCAGGGTCTTGGTCGGTCGGATCAGACCGCCAGATAGTCCATGATCCCTTCGGCCGCTTTGCGCCCTTCGTAGATGGCGGTCACCACCAGATCGGATCCGCGTACCGCGTCGCCACCGGCAAACACCTTGGGATTGCTGGTCTGGAAGGCGTATTCCGCCTGCTCGCGGGCCTTGATGCGATCCCGGTTGTCGAGCTCGATGCCGAACTCCGCCATCCAGGGTTGGGGGTTGGGTTGGAAGCCAAACGCCATCACCACCGCATCGGCGGCCAACACCTGCTCTGAGCCCTCGATGACCACCGGATTGCGGCGGCCATTGGCATCGGGTTCACCCAGCTCGGTGCTCACTACTTTGATGCCGACGGTGCGACCACTGGCATCCAGCTCGACCGCTACCGGTTGCAGGTTGAACATGAACTCAACCCCCTCCTCGCGGGCGTTTTTCACCTCCCGCTTGGAGCCCGGCATGTTCTCCTCGTCGCGGCGATAGGCACAGATCACCTTGGCGGCGCCCTGACGGATAGCGGTACGCACGCAGTCCATGGCGGTATCACCACCGCCCAGCACCACCACCTGCTTGCCAGCGAAGTCGATGTAGTCGGCTTGTGCCTTCTCGAAGCCCAGCAACCGGTTGGCGTTGGCGATGAGGTAGGGCAGGGCGTCATAGACTCCCGGCGCCTCTTCGTTGGCAAAGCCGCCCTTCATGTACTTGTAGGTGCCGACCCCGAGGAAGACCGCATCGAACTCGCCGAGCAGGTCGGCGAAGGTGATGTCCTTGCCCACTTCGGTCTCGAGACGAAACTCCACGCCCATCCCCTGGAAGATCTCGCGGCGACGCTGCATCACCTCTTTTTCCAGCTTGAAGGAGGGGATACCGAAAGTGAGCAGGCCGCCGATCTCCGGATACTTGTCAAACACTACCGGGGTGACGCCATTGCGTGCCAGCACATCGGCACAGGCAAGACCCGCAGGGCCCGCGCCAATAACGGCGACCCGCTTGCCGGTCTTGACCACGTTCGAGAGATCGGGCTTCCAGCCCATCTCGAACGCCTTGTCGGTGATGTATTTTTCGATGTTGCCGATGGTGACGGCACCGAAGCGATCGTTGAGAGTGCAGGAGCCCTCGCAAAGGCGATCCTGCGGGCAGACCCGACCGCACACTTCCGGCAGGCTGTTGGTCTGGTGGGAGAGCTCCACCGCCTCCAGAATGCGCCCCTCTTTGGCCAGTTTCAGCCAGTTGGGGATGTAGTTGTGGACCGGACACTTCCACTCGCAGTAGGGGTTGCCGCACTCGAGGCAGCGATCCGCCTGCATCTGTACCTGCGGCTGATTGAAGGACTCGTAGATCTCCACAAACTGGATTTTGCGGATCTTGAGTGGCTTCTTGGGCGGGTCGACCCGCTGGACATCGATAAACTGAAATACGTTCTGGCTCATAGGGTTCCCTCCTTATTGCGCCTGGATTCTGAGTTCTGCACTGGAACGGCTGGTGTGACCCAGCAGCGATTTCACGTCGCTGGACTTGGGTTTGATCAGCCTGAACTTGGGCACATAGGAGTCGAAGTTGGCCAGGATCTCCTCGGCGCGCGAGCTGCCGGTCTCATTGAGGTGCGCCGTGATGATGCCGCGCAGGTGCTCCTGATGGATGGCGAGATCCGCCACGTCCAGCAGTTCTACCAGCTCGGGGTTGGTGCGCTTGGCGAAGTTGCCGCACTCGTCGAGCACGTAGGCAAAGCCGCCGGTCATGCCCGCCGCGAAGTTGACGCCGGTCTGACCGAGCACGGTGACGATGCCGCCGGTCATGTATTCACAACCGTTGTCGCCAATTCCCTCGACCACCGCCAGGGCGCCGGAGTTGCGCACCGCGAAACGCTCGCCGGCAGTGCCCGCGGCGTAGAGTTTGCCGCCGGTGGCGCCGTAGAGGCAGGTGTTGCCGATGATGGCCGCTTCATGGGATTTGAACGCCACGCCGACGTGGGGCTTGATCACCAGCTTGCCGCCGGTCATCCCCTTGCCCACATAGTCGTTGGCGTCACCGGTGAGGATCATCTCAAGGCCACCTGCGTTCCAGACGCCGAAGCTCTGGCCTGCGGTGCCGTTGAAGTGCACCTTGACCGGATCCGCCGCCATTCCCTGATTGCCGTGACGTTTGACGATCTCGCCCGAGAGGCGCGCCCCCACCGAGCGGTCGGTGTTGCGAATGTCGTAGCGGAACTCGCCACCGCTTGAGGTTTCCACCGCTTCCAGCAGATCTTCCACCATCTTGAGGTTGAGCGGCCCCTTGTCGAAGGTGGGGTTGTGCTGCTGGCTGAACAGGCTGGAGCCTGCCGGCGCAACCGGACGGGCCAGAATGCCAGAGAGATCCAGCTTGGCCTGACGAGCGGTGAGGCCGGGCAGGGCTTCCAGCAGATCGGTGCGGCCAATCAGGTCGGTCAGCTGGGTGACGCCGAGCTGGGCCATCAGCTCGCGGGTCTCTTCGGCGATGAACTTGAAGTAGTTCATCACCATCTCCGGCAGGCCGGTGAAGTGCTCGCGACGCAGCTTCTCATCCTGAGTGGCAACGCCGGTGGCGCAGTTGTTCAGGTGGCAAATACGCAGGTATTTGCAACCGAGCGCCACCATGGGGCCGGTGCCAAAACCGAAGCTCTCGGCGCCGAGGATGGCCGCCTTGATGATGTCGAGACCGGTCTTGAGACCGCCATCCACCTGCAGCCGCACCTTGTGGCGCAGACCGTTGGCGACCAGCGCCTGCTGGGTCTCGGCCAGACCCAGTTCCCACGGGGAGCCGGCATATTTGACCGAGGTGAGGGGGCTCGCGCCAGTGCCGCCGTCATAACCGGAGATGGTGATGAAGTCGGCATAGGCCTTGGCCACGCCGCAGGCGATGGTGCCCACGCCGGGCTCGGAGACCAGTTTCACCGACACCAGACAGCTCGGGTTGATCTGCTTGATGTCGAAGATGAGCTGGGCCAGATCCTCGATGGAATAGATGTCGTGGTGCGGCGGCGGCGAGATCAGGGTTACGCCGGGCACGGAATAACGCAGCTGGGCGATCTGGGCCGTCACCTTGTCACCGGGCAGCTGGCCCCCTTCGCCGGGCTTGGCGCCCTGCGCCACCTTGATCTGCACTACATCGGCGTTCATCAGGTAGTGGGGGGTGACGCCAAAGCGGCCGGAAGCCACCTGCTTGATGCGGGAGTTCTTCTCGGTACCGAAACGCTTGGGATCTTCGCCCCCTTCGCCGGAGTTGCTCTGACCGCCGAGGCGGTTCATGGCGACAGCCAGCGCCTCGTGGGCCTCTGGGCCGAGGGCACCGATGGACATGGCGGCGGAGTCGAAGCGGGGGAACAGCTTGTCGGCTGGTTCAACCTGATCCAGCGCGACCGGATTGTCGACCTTCTTCAGGGCAAGCAGATCGCGCAGGGTGGCAACCGGGCGCTCGTTCACCAGACGGGCGTACTCCTTGTAATCGGCATAGTTGCCGGAGCGCACCGCGGTTTGCAGGGTCTGCACCACATCCGGGTTGTAGGTGTGGTACTCGCCGCCGTGGACAAACTTGAGCAGGCCGCCATGGGGGAGGGGCTTGCGCACCAGCCAGGCCTGACGGGCCAGATTGTGCTGATCCTGCTGGATGTCGGCAAAATCGGCACCCTGAATACGGCTGGAAACGCCGCGGAAGCAGGTATCGACCACCGACTTGGCCAGACCCACTGCCTCAAACAGCTGGGAGCAGCGGTAGCTGGCGACCGTGCTGATGCCCATCTTGGACATCACCTTGTAGAGCCCCTTATTGATGCCGTTGCGGTAGTTGACCATGGCCTGGCGCAGGGACATGGTGAGCACGCCCTCTTCAACCTGTTTGGCCAGGGTTTCGTAGGCCAGATAGGGGTAGATGGCGGTCGCGCCAAAGCCCAGCAGCACCGAGAAGTGGTGCGGGTCACGGCAGCTTGCGGTCTCCACCAGAATGTTGGCGTCGCAGCGCAGGTTGTTGTCCACCAGGGTGCGCTGTACCGCGCCCACCGCCATGGCGGCCGGGATCGGCAGGGTATCGGCGCTGATATCGCGATCCGACAGCACCAGCAGTACGGTGCCACTCCTGGCGGCGGTTTTGGCCTCATCGCAGATGCGCACGATGGCCGCTTCCAGCCCCTCTTCTGGCTTGAAGTTGAGGCTGATCACCTGATGACGGTAGTACTCACCTTCCAGTGCCAGCAGCTGGTGGAAGTCGGAGTAGAGCAGGATCGGCGACTGGAACAGCACCCGGTGGGCGTGGCCGAAGGTCTCGTTGAAGACGTTCTGCTCGCGACCGATACAGGTGGCGAGAGACATGACGTGGTTTTCCCGCAGCGGGTCGATGGGCGGGTTGGTCACCTGGGCAAACATCTGGCGGAAGTAGTCATAGAGGGTACGCGGGCCGGAGGAGAGCACCGCCATCGGGGTGTCATCCCCCATGGAGCCCACCGCTTCCTGACCGTTTTCACCGAGCACCCGGATGATCTGATCCAGCTCCTCGAAGGAGTAGCCAAACAACTTCTGATAGGTTTTCAGCTGGTCATCGGAGAACTCGCGGCTACCGGTCTGGCTGTCGTCCATCTGCTCGAAGGGGACCAGTCGGCGGCAATGTTTATCCATCCACTGCTTGTAGGTGTGACGGTTCTTGAGGTCGTCATCGATCTCGAAGCTGGTCCACACCTTGCCGTTGCTGGTATCCACCACGAACAGCTCGCCCGGGCCGACCCGGCCCTTCTCCAGCACTTCGTCCGGGGTGTAGTCCCAGGTGCCGACCTCGGAGGCGAGGGTGATGAACTTGTCCTTGGTGATGACGTAGCGGGCCGGACGCAGACCGTTGCGATCTAGTGCGCAGGTGGCGTAGCGACCGTCGGTCATGACGATACCGGCCGGGCCGTCCCACGGCTCCATGTGCATGGAGTT